>JANHAI010000166.1 GCA_024464205.1 Candidatus Methanomethylicia archaeon | reverse complement strand
CTTAATGCCCAGCTTTTTGAAGGGAGCCCCCATAAGAAAGCATTTGACCAGAGGAAACTTCCAGAGTGTGAGGTATGTCACGGGAATCACGGGGTTCAGCATCCGACAGATGCTATGCTCGGAGTAGTAGAGGGGAGCGTTTGTTCTCGCTGTCATACACTCGGTGATACATCGAGTGGTTATCAGGTTGCGAAGGTCATGCGGTTGATGATCGATAGTCTAACGAACAGGCAAGGGTTAGCTGAGAGACTTCTGAAGGAGGCGGAGCAAAAGGGGATGGAGGTAAGTGAGGCGTTCTATAATCTGCGGGGGGCTCGTCAGTCGCTGATGGAAGCGCGTACGGCTGTACACGCTTCTAATCTCGCCACATTTAAGGACCCTCTGGATAAAGGGATGAAGATTGCAAATCAAGCTGTGCTTGACGGAGAGTCGGCAATTCATGAATATTATTTCAGGCGCTGGGGGCTGGGTATTTCAACACTTATTATCACAGTGCTGGCGTTTGGGCTTTTTTTGAGAATAAGACAAGCCGATCGTGAATGGCGCGAAAAGCAAAGAAGAATGTAAGTAACTCAGCCAGATGATTCTTATCCGCTGCTCCGTTTAGTTCAAATAAAAGTATTACCTTATTTTCATCAAGTGACTCAATAATAAAGCCCCTTTACTTTTGCCTTGGTTGGAGCTCTTCGGTGAAGTCCTGTTGCATATATTAAGGGAGAGAACCTCAATCTGGCTTCTTGAGATTCCTCTTCCTATACCTTCACCTTCTCTCTTCCAGAAGTCTTTTTCGAGTATACGGGATCAGCCCTCCAGCATCGATTATGGCCTGGCGTACTTTTGGAAGAGGGACAATGTTAAACTCCCTGCCGGTTGTTTTGTTGATCACCTTATCAGAGAGGATTTCAAGTTCATCACCCTCAGAGGCTTCAATTGTTGGGCAAGCAACTGTTCTTAGCCCAAGATTGATAGAGTTCTGCAAGAAGATCCTTGCAAAATCTTTTGCCACAATAACAAGCTCATGGCCTTTAAGGCAAGAGGCTGCCTGCTCCCGAGATGAGCCACAACCAAAGTTTTTCCCAGCAACGATTACACTCCCTGGAGGGATTTCCCCTCGTTTAAGTTTTGCATTAAATTCGGCGTGGTCGGCAAATGCATATTGTGGAGTTTCTGTTGGCAGAACAGTTGCCATAAATCTTCCTGGATAGATGATGTCCGTTGAGATATCGTCACCAAGTTTCAATACAACTTTGGGCATTCTGCTTTCTCCTCTTCTTGGATTTGGTGTGATCATCTATTGATTAAGCTTTTTGGCGAAGTGATCATTCCGGTTATGGCGCTTGCCGCGGCAACTGCGGGTGAGCATAAATAGACCTCAGAGTTTGGATTTCCCATTCGACCTTTAAAGTTGCGGTTGGTCGTCGACAAAGCCACATCGCCGTCTGCTAACGCCCCTTGATGGACACCCAAGCAGGGTCCGCAGCCGGAGTTCATGACCACTGCACCAGCGCTCATAAGGTCTGAGACATAGCCCTTTTCGATGGCTTGTCGATAGATTCGAGCAGAGGCAGGGAAAACAAGCATCCTGATGCCTCTGGCGATCTTCCTGCCCTTGAGTATTTGCGCTGCGATTGCAATGTCATCAAGTCGACCATTTGTGCAGGAACCAATTACAATCTGATCGACTTTCACCCCTTCCACTTCGCTAATGGGCTTGACGTTGTCGACGGTGTGGGGAAGGGCAATCTGTGGCTCCAGATCTGAGACATCGATCTCGATCGTTTGGTCGTAGAGAGCATCAGAATCTGGCGCAATGATTTCTACTTTTTCTTTCACGCCAGCTTCCTCTCTCAGATATCGCAGAGTCTCATCATCTGGAGGGACGATTCCTGAAGTCGCACCGGCTTCTACCGTCATATTGCAAATGGTGAGTCGACCTGAGGTCGGCATCTTTTTGATTGTCTCACCGTGGAATTCAATCACTTTGAAGTTCGCACCTTCAGCAGTGATTTTCCCTATGAGGTGAAGGATCAAATCTTTTGGATAAACATATTGCCGAAACACACCATTAACAATGACCTTGATAGTGGCGGGGACTTCAACATTGAGCACTTTCCCGAGCGTCCAGACTGAAGCCATCTCCGTTGCACCGATGCCAAAGGAAAAGGCACCCAGAGCACCATGGCTGGTGGTATGGCTGTCAGTTCCGACCACGACGTATCCAGGTCGTACGTAGCCATTTTCAGGAAGAATTTGGTGGCAGATGCCCCCCTCGTCGCCTCTGATGTCATGGAATTTGGCAATCCCTTGTTGAGCGACAAAGTCGCGTATCTTCTTTTGATTGGTTGCTGTTTTCGGACTTTCAGCAGGCACGCGATGGTCAAAAATGATCGCGATTTTGGAAGGGTTCCAGACCCTTGGCTCCAATCCAGTCCCTTTGAAAATTTCTGTGAACTGGTTGATGACCAGTGCCGCATTCTCATGAGACATTGCCAGATCAACTGCAGGTTCAACAACATCGCCTGCTTTGACAGAATCCTGTCCAACGGCGCGAGCTAAAATCTTTTCAACTATAGTCATGCCCATGGCCTATTCTCCTCTTTATGAAATTCTCAAATGATCCCTTTCTCTTTGAAAATCTTGATTTCTTCCTTTGAGTAACCTATCTCGGTGAGAATCTCCTCTGTATGTGCAGATAGTCGCGG
>JANHAI010000165.1 GCA_024464205.1 Candidatus Methanomethylicia archaeon | reverse complement strand
CTGGCGAAGCCACCAGCATTCGCTCGGAAAAGGATTTATTCCAATTCGAGTTATTTCCTTGAGAAGCCCTAGTAGCTCAGCCCGGCAGAGCGACGGTTTCGTAAACCGCTGGTCGGGGGTTCAAACCCCCCCTAGGGCTCCATTTGACCTTTTTCTGATGAAAGACCTTCCAAAAAGACCGACTTGAAAACATTTAAGCCTTGTTCGTGCAGTACAGCGACCACGAGCTTGAGAATTTTCTGAACGAGCCCTTGGCAAAGCGGGAAGTGGAAAAGAGTGGGCGATAGAATTGCAAAGAATATATGGCTGGATCTGCCTGCTATAAGGTGCAGTTCAATGGGGCGGGACCAATGGAAAACGCAGCCATAATAATAATCGACATGCTGAATGACTTCGTCCATGGGAGCTTGAAGTGCGAACGCGCCATGCGGATCATACCGAAAATAAGGAAGCTCATCGACTATTCGCACAAACGCGGGATCCCGATCATCTTCAGCAATGACGCCCATTATCCCCAAGACGCGGAAGTTGTGAACAGGTGGGGGAAGCATGCCATAAAGGGGACGGAAGGTGCGGAGGTAATCCCTGAGTTGGAACCCCAAGAGGGCGACTTCATAGTAGAGAAGAGGGCCTACAGCGGCTTCTTCGAGACTGGGCTGGACTCCCTCCTCAGGAGCCTGTATGGGGGAAAGGGCGCAAAAACAGTGATCCTGTGCGGTCTTCACACCCACATGTGCGTCAGGCACACGGCAGCAGACGCTTTCTTCAGGGGGTATAGGGTAATGGTAGCAAAGGATGCGGTGGATGCGTTCACTGAGGAGGACCATGTCTCTGGGCTGAAGTACCTTGTTGAGGCGTACAACGCCGAATTGAAGTCCGTTGACGAGATAATTTCTTTGTGGGGGCAACCTACTCCGCAGACTTGAACCCCACATGCCCCTCAAGCCCTTTAGCGACTTCTTGGAAGGGCGCATTATGACGGCTCTTCAGCGAGCTCTTCGGGAGGCAGGGGCCAGGCGAAGGGCGATAAGAGGTGCGTCTTAGGGGTCAAGTTATCCACGAAACGCGTTTCCGAAATTGGCAGATTTAAAAATGCTGGATCATAACCATAATAGGTTGGGTAAGGGCATACCCTGCCTGATGCTGACGGTGAACCGATTGATGCGATCCATAAACTCCTTACAGTAACATGAAATGACAAGATTTTTTATCCAAAATGCTTAATAATGCACGGGTTGAAGTAAGAGGAGCATAATAGGTGGTCAGAGTGAGCCAATTCCAATATCTATAAACCCAGCCATTGTCTGTGGCGGGGTTCTAACAGCTGAGTTTCTGAAAATTTTCTGCGAAAGCATGGAATGGCGCAGGGATCCAGCAGCCAACCGCTCCAGAGGGGGGATTCTCTGATGAGGGCGGCACTCGAAGTTGCAGACCAGCAATACATGACCGAGGTCCACATGCTCAGGTCGAAGATAAAGGCAATACGAAAGTCTGTTTTGGAAATGTCTGCGGCTGCAGAGAGCGGGCTTCACATAGGCGCTTCCCTCTCATGCGTCGACATAATCGCTACCTTGTACTTCATGAAGATGAGGCATAGCCCGTACAGGCCCGACTGGAGGGACCGTGACAGGTTTATCCTGAGCAAGGGACACGCAGCGCCAGCATTGTACGCAGTGCTTGCGGAGGCGGGCTACTTCCCGAAAGAGGAGCTCAAGACAGTGAGGGCGCTAAACTCGCGACTCCAAGGGCACCCCGATCTTAGAACGCCTGGCGTGGACGCGCCTTCCGGTTCTCTTGGCCAGGGCATATCGATAGGTATAGGGATGGCCATCGCCGCAAAGCAGCGCGGAAGCAAGAGCAGGATATATGTCCTCATAGGGGACGGCGAATGCGATGAGGGGCAGATATGGGAGTCTTTAGCGACGGCTGCGAACCTGAAGCTGGACAACCTTGTCCTCATTGTGGACAGGAACGGGTGGCAGCTTGACGGAAGGACCGAGGAGATCAAGAGGAAAGTGCCATTGACTGGGAAGATAAAGAGCTTCGGATGGGAGGCGTACTCCGTAAACGGCCATGACATAGAGAAGATACTAGATGTCCTCGACCTTTGCGAGCTTGCGGAGGGACCAGTTGCGATAATCGCCCATACGCTGAAGGGGAAGGGAGTGCAGTTCATGGAGGACACAAACGAGGGGCACAAGATGCGCCTTAGCAACGAGCAGTACATGGACGCACTCAAGGAGCTGGAGGAGGCGTATTGAAATGAGGGCGATATTCGGCGAAGCGCTGACAAGGCTTGGCAGCACGAACCACGAGGTTGTGGTGTTGACGGGGGACGTGGCCAAGTCGACTGGCGTAATGGCCTTCGCTAAGGCGTACCCTGAGAGGTTCTTCAACATTGGCATAAGCGAGCAGGACATCATCGGCATAGCCGCCGGCCTAGCGCTGAGCGACAAGGTGCCTTATGTGGTGTTGTTTGCGCCTTTCCTCATGAGGGCATGGGAGCAAGTGAGGAGCACCGTCGCGCGAGCCAGCCTAAATGTCAAGATGGTCGGGACCCATGCGGGCCTCTCGGCGTCCGACGAAGGTAGCTCTCACCAGGCGCTCGAGGATGTTGCAATAATGAGGGCGCTCCCTAACATGACGGTGCTTGTGCCAGGCGACAGGAGAGAGATAGCTGAGGCGACAGAGGCCATCGCCGAGGTCAACGG
>JANHAI010000164.1 GCA_024464205.1 Candidatus Methanomethylicia archaeon | reverse complement strand
TTCTCTGATCGCAATGGGCACTCCCGAGAAGATAGGACAGCTGCACGATGGAGACACCGTTGACTGTTACATCGAGGGGATAGGCGTTTTGAGCAACAAAGCCAAGCAGGAAAGGTAAGCGCCATTTGTTTCTGCGCTGGATCCGTCAAAATCGCCCTGTCCACAGAAAGCATTTAAATAAACCCCCGCATCCTCAAAATCAAGAGCGTGTTAAAGATGGACTATGACGCCGTTGTCGTTGGTGCTGGCCCGGCGGGTCTGATGGCCGCCCGGAAGATCGCGAAGCGCGGCTTCACGGTCGCCGTATTGGAGCGAGAAAAGGACCTAGGTCTAAGGGCCTGTGCTGAAGCAGTCTCAAGCAGCGCATTCCAGACCGCCGAGATGTCCCCGTCTCCCGCTCTCATCTCGAACAACATCGAGGGCGCATTCGTATTCCCGCCAAATGAAGGCAACGGCGTGAAAATCGCTGGCGGGAGCTACAAAGGGTATATCCTGAATAAGCAGCTCTTCCTTTATGCGCTCGCCAAGGAGGCCGTTGCTGCAGGATCAGACATACTGATGAAATGCGAAGTCAAAAGCGTGAAAGCCTCAAATGGCACTGCAACGTCGCTGATCTGCGAGAGAAAGGGCGATCTGAGGGAGATCACCTTCAAGTTTCTTGTTGGCGCAGATGGTGTAGGCTCAGTAATCGCGAGGGGATGCGGATTCCCGATTGAAGATTCAGAGCTGATACCGACAATCCAGTACGTGATGATCAACTGCACGATTCCGGAAAAGAATATGATAAGGATATACATGGGTAACGAGGTCGCCCCCTTAGGCTATGTGTGGGTCTTCGCCAAGAACGATTTCATGGCTAACGTCGGAATAGGGGTGAGGGGGAAGCCTGCAAAGGTATACTTGGATCGTTTCATAGAATCCCACCCGGACTTCTTCAAGAACGCAAAAGTGATAAAGGAAGGCGGTGGGGGCGTCCCCGTTGGCGGGCAGATAAGATCCATAGTAAAAGGCAACGTCGTCCTCTGTGGCGATTCGGCAGGACAAGTGATTCCCATAACCGGCGGTGGGATACGCACGAGCTTGGCTGCCGGCAGCATGGCTGGCGAAGCCGTCGCCGAGGCCCTGGAAACGGGCGATCCTTCCAGGCTCGGAGCTTACCCCCAGAGATACTCCGAATATTGGGGATCGCGAATTGAGAAGAGTCTGAAGGTCCTAAAGGCAATAGAGAACCTCACAGATGAAGATCTCAATCTGCTGGGCTCAATCGTGAGCGGAGACGACATCGTTGACCTGGCAAACGGCCTCGATGTTGCAAGAGTCGTTGCGAAGCTAATGCGCCACCCCGTGCTCGCGATGCGGATTGCCAAGAAGCTGCTCTGAGCCCACTCACAGCTTTTTTAAGGCATGTTAGGGGAAGTTCGGGGGCCATCAGCTAAACAAGTATTAAATCTCACTGTGATAATCTCATATCAGGAAGACAGATGTTGGAGGAATCAAATGCCTCTCTTCAAAGCCTTCGCTGCGCCTAATGCTGCGGTCACATTCGCGCCATCGAAAAGCGAGTACGGATTGGGCGGTACGATTGAAGGCACCATCACCATTTCTTCGCAGGAGGACTTTGAGTGCCAAGAGGTGATTGCCGAGGTCGTCGGAATTGAAAGGGTAAAGGGGAGGCTATTAAATCTTGGCGGGTCGGTCTCAACCAGGATCTACAGCCCAGTGGGTCCTCGCGAGGTGCGGTCAGATCTTCCGCAAACCGAGCTCTTGATGTTCAAAAAGACAGTCAGGGTCGCGGGCCCCACTCGGATAAGGGTAGGCTCCAAAATCGACTTTCCAGTGAGCGTCCAGTTGCCTGGTAATATGGGTCCCTCTTACCAGGGCGCCAGAGAGGACGGCTCCTGGATGGAGCGATCGTGGGTAGTGAAGGCTGTAGTTGCGGTCGCAGGGCGCCCGGACATCGTGACCGCCGCTAGGATCAGCGTCGTCGCATCCGCGCCGCCTCCCAAACCAGCAATCCCTTCAGGCATGGCTGGTGCTGCTGCCGGGGGCTTGGCAGCTGATACGAAATCGGGTGCTGTAAGCGGAGCGAAATCGGAGGAAGCCGATGCGCCTTTGCCTACGGAGTGCCCGAAATGCGGGGCGCCTATCAGGATAACCCAAGAGGACATATTCTACACCTGCAAGTACTGTGGCAATTCGATAGCCCTCAGTACAAGGGACCAGATAAAGAAGCACAGCATGCTGGTGAACCGCCTCTTCACTCAGCAGGTCGTCGATGTCGCAAGGAAATACATGGACAAAGGCATATTGCGCGTTGGCGTGGCAAAGGACGCCATCATAACCGAGGTCAAGCTCCGCTACCTGCCTTTTTGGGTGTTCCCTGTGGATGCAACGACCTCGTTTAGGGGCACGATAGGCGGCTCAGGTGCGCCGCCAATCGTCGGGAGGGGCGGCAACTCCAAGGCTGAACTGGCAGGTAAGCTGATCGTCCTCGGGGCTGACATGTACATGCGTTCGCAGGGGAGGGACTTCAGAGCAGCCGATCGAGGAAGATACGTGCCTCCCCGTATTGTGGCCCAGACCTTCTCTAACCACTACATATGGCCGATCCTTGCCAGGGGCGCCATGATAAGCGAAGTGAAATTTTATGATGTGCCAGTCGACCAGAAAATACCTTTCGATCTCGGGAAAGTCCCTTCCGAGGCTGACTTCCTG
>JANHAI010000163.1 GCA_024464205.1 Candidatus Methanomethylicia archaeon | reverse complement strand
TAGAGAACTATGAGACTTTTGAGGTCAAGAAGCCGAAGGACGAAGAGATCCTCGCGAAGCTCGCGTCCGGTGCCGAAGTCGAGTATTGGGACATACTCAACGAGAAGCACATAATGAGGGTCAAGTAGCCGCCCCTCTCCCATCTCCCCCTTTTGTTTCCCGATGCCGTTGTCCGCCACTCAGCCAAAGCATTTTAACCAGTCCAGCTAGATCGTCTTCAGAAGGTTGGCATGCATGGTATTGGAGGGGCTGAGCGGTTCGCTGAGCGGCGCGATAAAGAAGGTGCTGAGGGCTCCAGTCGTGGATGAGAAGGTCGTCAAGGAGCTCGTAAGGGACATACAGAGGGCGCTGCTCCAGTCGGATGTGAACGTCAAGCTTGTCCTGGACCTCTCGAAGAATATTGAGAGGAGGGTCTTCGAGGAGGAGCTGCCACCAGGGATCACGCGCAGGGAGCTCGCCGTCAAGGTGGTCTATGACGAGCTGACCGCCCTCCTCGGAGGGGAGAAGGCTCAGCCACCGAAGTACCCGCGCGGGAAGACGACCGTCTTGCTCCTTGTGGGTATACAGGGCTCAGGGAAGACGACCAGCTCCTCGAAGCTGACGTGGTACCTCAAGCGCCAGGGGCTCTCCGTGGGGGTCGTCTGCGCCGACAACTTCAGGGCAGGGGCGTACGACCAGCTCAAGCAACTCGCCGAGAAGGCGGGAGCAGAGTTTTACGGGGAGAGGGGCAACCCCAGCGCCGTCGCTATCGCGGAGAACGGCGTGAAAGAACTAAAGGCGAAGGGGATCGAGGTCATCATGGTCGACACCGCAGGGCGCCACAAGAACGAGGGCGACCTGATAAAGGAGATGAAGGAGATCGTTGCTGCCGTCTCCCCGGACGAGATAGTTCTGGTGCTGGACGGGACCATAGGCCAGCAGGCTATGCAGCAGGCTGAGGCGTTCAACGCGGCCACAAAAATTGGCACGATATTCCTGACAAAGCTTGACGGATCGGCGAGGGGAGGGGGCGCGCTATCGGCTGTGGCGGCTACGGGGGCGCCGATCAGGTTCATTGGCACAGGGGAGGGGATCGAAGAGATCGAGGTCTTCAGCCCCCCCAGGTTTGTTGGGAGGCTCCTCGGCATGGGGGACGTGGAGGCGCTCGTCGAGAAGGTCAAGGAGATGCAGATGAGCTCGGCATCCAAGCAGGACCTAAGTGCGCTCGCCTCCGGAAGGTTCACGCTCAAGGATCTCTACAACCAGATGCAGTCGCTCAGGAAAATGGGGCCGCTGAGCAAGATACTCCAATCGCTCCCGGGGATGGGTATAAGTATGCCAAAGGAGGCCATGGATCTCTCCGAGGAGAGGATGAAGAAGTGGATGGTCATAATGCAGTCGATGACAGAGGCTGAGCTCACTGAGCCGCATATAATAGACGGTTCTCGTGCAAGGAGGATCGCGAAGGGCTCGGGGACTACGCCCAAAGACGTGAAGGAGCTCCTGGACCAGTACAGGATGAGCAAGAAGTTCATTAAGCAGATGGTCACAAAGCAGAGGAGGCTTCCTGGCGTCAAGGGCGGGGCAGTGCCGAGGTTTTGAAGGTGCGCGAGTTAGTTCTCTTGGCTCCCTCATCTGAGCTCGGGTCTGGGAGGGGCGGTGGGATCTCTAGGTTTGTTGTCGGCGGGCTCCTCGTCTCTCATGGCGCGAGGGCTGACGCGAAGGTCTCGGTAATCTTCGATGGCGAGCGCTGCGTCACATTCGAGGGGTGGAGGATGAGGAACGTCAGGCCTGACGAGCAGTCCCTTTCGGGGATACTCCGGGCTGGACTGAATAAGGCAGACCGCGGGGGGAGGGTGATGCAGGGCATTACAGCTTCCAGGAAGACGCTCAGAGAGGTCATAGAGGGATGGGGCAGCAAGGGGGGGAAGTACTACTACGCGGGCGCTCACGGGAAGGTCTCTGGTGTGGGCAGCGATTTCCTTGCCGTCTTCGAGTATCCGGAGATGCGAAAGAGCACCGAGGAGACGCTCCTCGCGCACGGGTTCGAGAGACTTAAGCTGGGCAGGCGGGACCTCTTCCCGGACCAGGCGGTCGTGCTTCTGAATAACATTGCTGATGAGAGGATGCTGGCGGATGCCACCGCCACAAGGGGCTGATCCGACGGATTGACACGCGTCAGGATGCTCCGCAATCTGGTTGCAGTTCATATATTTAAGGGAGTTCCTCAATTCAGGAGGGCAGGGATGATGCCCTAGGTTAGTGCCCACATTGCCAGACATTCTTTCGTCAGCAATGCAGATGATCTCGAAGTATGCGCTTTGCGACAGCTGTTTCGGGAGGCAATTCGGCGGACTGGCCAGGGGCGTGAGTAACAGGGAGAGGGGCTTCTCGCTGAAGCTCTCACTCACGTTAGAGGCGCACGCAGCTGCAAAAGAGGGCGACCCTGCAGGCGATGCTATGCTGAGGGCGCTTGCGGAGAACGGTGACCACGCTCCAGCTAGGAACGCCTTGGGGGAATCGGCGCCGCCGGCGAAGGCGTGCCACATATGCGGCGGCGTCATGTCGAGGCTCGGGGACTACGCCAAGGCGGTTGCTGGCGCTGTGGAGGGCTACGAGTTCAGCAACTTCCTGATCGGCGCGAGGGTCGCTGGAGAGGTGGCTGAGAGGGAGGACGCGATCAGGTCAGAGTTCTCTGCAGAGCACGGCGAATCGCTGAGGATGGAGGCCAGCAGGG
>JANHAI010000162.1 GCA_024464205.1 Candidatus Methanomethylicia archaeon | reverse complement strand
GCAAGGCAAATGTTCTGGCAAAGGCGAAGGAGTTCGGCCTCAAGGTCGACAAGGGATCTCCAATGGTCGCCAGGCTCCTTGCCAAGATCAAGGAGATGGAATACCGTGGCTATCTGCTTGAGGGCGCAGACGCCTCGCTGTACTTGCTAATGGCAAGAGAGCTCGGAACTTATAGCCGCCTGTTCGAGGTGGTCCAATGGAGGACAATAAGCGAATCGAAAGATGGCGGCTTTGCAGCTGAGAGCTCGATAAAGCTGAGGGTAGACGACAAGGAGCTTTATGTTATAGCAGAGGGAAATGGCCCCGTCAATGCCCAGGACAAGGCGCTCAGGAAAGCGATGTCCGAGTTCTTCCCTGAGATTAACCGCATACAGCTCGTCAATTACAAGGTCTCGATAGCTGAGACTGCGGAAGGGACGGCATCGTCAGTCCGCAACTTCATTGAATTTTCAGACGGGTCCTCAAATTGGGTCACCGTAGGCGTATCGACAAACATTCTTGAGGCCAGCAAAGTGGCGCTTGTTGACGGCTACGATTACTACCTTCAGAGATCGAAGAAAGTGGCTCACTCTTCCGATAGATAACGTATTGGCGGGTACAATATGGCGCAAGCTAACCCGCCTGTTAGGCTCTGGGCTTGAGAGTAAGGCGACTGCCTTCCCAAGGACGGCCAATCAATTCTTTTTTTCTAGCTCCCTCTTTTTCGTTAGGAGGTGCAATGCGCCCTGTATGAATGAATCGTCATCTATGTTGCTGCTATACCATGCGTTTGTTAGTGCCTCAAGCTCGCTTAGGGTACTTTCCATTTTGACATTTACTTTGCGTCCAAGGTAATGTCTGCCAGATGTGCTCTCCAGCGGGTTGGTCTTGCCCGCAAATGGGAACTTGCTTTCGACATATGCGGCCTTACAGGTTCTTATTTGGGGCTTCAGATCGATCGCAGGTGTGCCTTCAATCAGAGTCCCCTCGACTGGGAGTGCGGCATTCAGCCTAGTTTCGACCTCTGTCATGCTTCCGCCTCTTTTTGTTTATACTTATGTATAAACATAAGTGTAATACTTTAATATATCTTCTGGTTATTACTTATGTAAATGGGGTTTCAGATGCCAACGGTCTTCGAGGTAAAGGTAGGTAGGGTTGGCAACTCGCTGAAGATCACCCTGCCGAAGCCAGCCTGCGATGGCTTTGACCTTAAGGTTGGGGACACTCTAGTCATTACTGTGATGGATGAGGCAATCGAAGTGAAGAAAAAAACTGGCAGCTAGTCTAATACGTGAATTTTATAACAGCTCTCGAAAAAGGCGCATACTACGCAGTGCCTGGTCGATAATAGGTCCCTAACCAGGTATGAAGTCGAGCCTTCTGAACTTGCCGTTACCGTAAGTTGTCACGCTGAGCCTCCCTTTGTCTGCTATCCTCCTGATCTTTGGGCTTACGTAGAAAGTAATCCCGTCCTTCACGAGGTATTGTACGAGATTCCCTTCGCCCCCCTCTTCTTTTATGTCGACCTCCACAGAATCAGTGTTTAGCATGCACCCGCAGTCCATGAGCAATACTATGGGGCGCTTTATCCCCTGCCTGTGCGCCTCGCTCTTTATGAATTCCAAGACCTCTCTCTCAATTCCGATCATTCAAAACCGCCGCTGCCCGCATAAAGAAAAGCCTAAATTCGCTCTTATCGTTTGTCCTTTAATAAGCCTGGAAACGGTCATCATTACCTCTTGGGAACCTCGAATCGTAAGGCTCGGATCCGCCTGGCGCCCGGAGGATCTTTAAGCTTTGAGATATGCAATTGAATAGCAAGCCTTATTATATGAAGTGCGTAAAAAATGCACATACTGAATAAGGGGGGCATCATCATATGGGCGAAAAGAAAAAGATGGATGCTGAAGACTTCAAGATACTCGAGCACCTTCTTGACAACAGCCGGATAAAGCAGAAAGACCTTGCCAAGCTGGTCAACTTGGACGAGCGGATGGTCTCAAGGCGGATCGAGCGCCTGCTTAAGGAAGGCATAATCAAGCGCTTCACTATTGACATAGACTGGTCGAAGCTCGGCTATGACATGCACGCCTACGTAACGACCAACACCGCTATCGGAAACGATCTGAGGAATGATCTCTACTCGTTCTTCAATTCAAATCACAGAATTATCAGGGCAGATTCAACCGTCGGGGCTTCTGAATACGTCCTGTTCACGATATGCAAGGACATCCACGATTTCAGAACGAAAATAAGCATCCCGCTCGAGCCCCTGACTGCCGGCATATCCACTTCGATCATCTCTAGCAATATCAAACAGAGGAACTGCAAGGCACTCCTCAAGATTATCGCTGAAGAATATGATGCTGGAAAATAGTCAGTTTTTTTATGGGCGCTAGCCTATTATTATTTGCTCATCATAATTATATTGAAGGTGCTGATCTTTGAGTTCAATATCTCCGGAAGAGATGAGGGCCATAGATGAGAATGCCGAGTTCCTAGGCGTATCAAGGCTGCAGCTGATGGAAAGCGCTGGGAAGGGCGTTGCTGATGCGATCCGGCAGCGAATAGACGTGAAAAAGAAGCGCGTTGTCATACTATGCTCCTCGGGAAACAAAGGTGGCGATGGATTTGTTATAGCAAGGCATTTGGCGAGTTGTGGGGCAGACCCGGAAGTATACCTGTTGTCAAAGCCTGACCTTCTCTCCTCATTCGAGTCCAAGCTAAACTTCGAAGCGATCACAAAAATGAGTTCAACTGTAAAAATAGTCCTTGTGAACAACTCCTCTGATCTTG
>JANHAI010000161.1 GCA_024464205.1 Candidatus Methanomethylicia archaeon | reverse complement strand
GGTGAAGGGAAAGCGCGAATAATGATGGGGCTTCAAGGCCTGAGCAATGTTGAAATGGTGAAGATAGGTCTTGCGAGGCTGCAGAGCCTTGGATGGGGTCGATTCGACCTAATAGAATGTGATGAGCTCGGGAAAAGGGTCGTAATTAGGGTGTTTGACAATTTTGAAGAGATGATCACCAAAGAGCTGCTTGACTACCAGAACAGCTTCCTTAAGGGCTTCCTTGTCGGACTGATAAGCACAATATTTGGCAAGGCCTGCCGAGGGATAGAGGTAAAGTGTGTCAACAAGGGCGATCCCTACTGCGAGTTCCTCCTTCGCTAGACAAGCGGGTATGGCGAGTTCCCTTCTGAATATGGAAGGTTCGCCACTTTGATCACCGTCTTCATGGGCGTCTTTTTGATCTTTTCCAACACGATTTCCCTGCCTTTTTGGCTCAATGCAAATACGGGGATGGATACCCCTGCTTGCATCAATGCCGCCTTCCCCCCAAGCTCACGGATCCATTTGGATGCGCAGCCTGAAACTATGTCGCAATTGGCTACGAGAACCTCGGCCTCTTGCTTGGAGACACCAGTAAGGTGCACCCCGATTATTATTGTTTCCGGGAACTTGTCCCTTATCCTCTTGGCTGAGTCGCCATCAGCCACTGTCACTGCCACCCTACTGAATCCGCGACAAAGGGCGAGCTCTGTCCCCCCGTATTGGTCAATTTTAGCGCTCGATCTGTCTAGGACGGTGCCTCCTTTAGACTCAATTGTGTCCATCACTTCTTTTATTGGCGATGTCGTAACAATGCCGGACATCCTTCCGCCAATCCCCTGCACTAGGTCGGGCTCGTTCACAATTACTGTCCCAGCCCCGTCACAGACAATCACTGCAGCATCAATCATTTTGATCTCCAGGGCGTTGCTGATCAACTCAGAAGCTCCAAACAAAACAAAATCGGACCTCTCAACCAGCTTTCGGTCCTTGGTGAACATCCCAATTTCCGAGATCCTGTTCTCGATATTCTCTTTTACTGCCTCGGGGTGAATCCTACCGACCGGCTTCCTGAAGCGCTTCACAAGAGGGCATTCCGATATCATCGGTAGTCCGACCTCGATTACCTTCCCTTCCCTGATGATGACTTTGGAGCGCCCTAACGCCTCAATTACGTGCTCGTCGTGCGCCTTCATCATGAAGACCAAATCCAATTAAGGCTTGTCATGCTTAATTCTTTGTCGCTGCCCCCAAAAGCTTAATGACAGAAGGGCGTATGTTATTATTGCCGATGAAGATAGTCATGCAAACAGATGGGAAGATGATGGCCCCTAGGGTATCTGAGGCATTTGTTTATAATTCCATACTCTTGAACGATGCATTATTGTAAAAATCGCGCTTTAAACTTGCCACTCATTTTTCATAAAACGAAGATATTATTTGTCAAGATACTGCTTTAGTCTTTGCCAAATCAATTTTATGATATAAAATTAAGTTGTCTAAACTTGCCTTTTTGATTCCGTTCCATTCCTGATGAGATATCTTATCACATAATCCATAGTCTTTCTGCGGTGATCTTGGCTGTCTTGGAACCTGAGCTGCTTTTGCAGCTCCAGAAGGCGGATGTAGGTGTCCTCTTTCACTCGTATGAGGAACGTGCGTTCTGGCATTTAAAAACACCAAAAAAAGATTAGAGAAGAGAGTACATAAGGATTAGGGCGAGGAAGAGTATCGAGATTGTGTTCATGACTTTTATCAATGGGTTTATCGCTGGCCCTGCTGTGTCCTTGAATGGATCCCCAACCGTGTCTCCGACGACCGCTGCTGCGTGAGCAGGGCTCCTCTTGCCTCCAAAGTTCCCGAGTTCGATGTATTTCTTAGCGTTGTCCCAGACCGCCCCTCCAGTGGTCATGAGCAGCGCTAACAGAAGGCCAGACAAGATAACGCCCATGAGCATTCCGCCAAGTGCCCGTTCGTTGAGCAGGAACCCGACAAGGAGAGGTGCCATTATCGCGATTATTGCAGGAATCGCCATCTCCTTCAGAGCTGCTTTTGTGACGATGTCGACCGCTTTTCCATAATCTGGCTTAGCCGTCCCCTCCATTATGCCCTTAATCTCTCTGAACTGCCTTCGTACCTCTTCGACGATCTGGAATGCCGCTCTACCGACAGCTGACATCAGGTAAGATGCGAACAGGAACGGGATTGCCGCTCCCAGGAGTAGACCGACGAGTACGAGCGGATCTTCGAGCGAAAGGACAAATACAGATTGCGTCCTTATCACTATCTCATCCTTGTACGCAGCAAAGAGGGAAAGCGCCGCAAGCGCCGCAGATCCTATTGCGTATCCCTTTGTGACTGCTTTCGTCGTGTTGCCAACTGCATCAAGAGGGTCTGTCACATCCCTAACTTCTTGAGGGAGCCCAGCCATCTCTGCGATGCCTCCAGCATTGTCCGTTATTGGACCATATGCATCAATGGAAACTATCATTCCTGTCGCAGATAGCATGGCTGCAGCCGCTATGGAAATGCCAAAGACGCCAAGCTCAGGCGTTTCACCTCCACCCGCTGCGAAGTATGATACAAGTATCCCTATCACAATCACTATCACAGGAAGGAAAGTGCTTCTCATCCCGACGCCCAGGCCAGAAATGAGGTTAGTCCCGGCCCCGGTCTGGGACGACGTCGAGACCGAGATGACTGGCGAGTGGCTGTAAGAAGTGAAATAATCAGTAATCAAGACCATGCAAGCCATCACCGCAAGCCCAACGAGCGACGCGATGAAAGTCCCAGTATTGC
>JANHAI010000160.1 GCA_024464205.1 Candidatus Methanomethylicia archaeon | reverse complement strand
GAGGCCATAAACTGGTCGAAAAAGGCTAAGATCGAAACGATCGGATCATTCATAATTGGGACGCCAGGGGAGACGAAGGATGACGTACTGCGAACCATACATTTTGCAAAAAACTGTGGCGTTGATTTCGCACAATTTACCATCATGACGCCTTTCCCAGGCACTGAAGTTTACGAATACGCTAAGAAAAATGGGCTGCTAGTCACGGAGGACTGGTCTAAATACACGACATTAAAGCCATTGATTCAGACAAAGGAGCTTACGGCAGACGAGGTCTCGCGACTGAACTCGTTAGCCTACAGGTCATTCTACCTGCGCGTCGGCTTCTTCCTAAAGCAAATCCAGATGAGGAGAGTTCAGTTGCTGTTCCCCATCATTAAAAGATATATTCTGAGAGGTAAAAAGACTACCCGCCGATTGCCTTGATTATCTCGTCCTTCGCGTCTCTGCTGATGGCTTTGACGTATGCGTTTATGGTTTTTTGGGTCTTTAGCCCAAGAATCTTCTTGCAAAGCGATGGATCCTTTATCGTCTCGACTATCCTCAAGGAATATGCTTTCCTCCAATCCTCGATCCTGAGCTTGGAGCCAAGTATCTGCTCAGTGTAGCTATAATTGATGTTCAGCGCCTGCCTCCTTGAGATCCTGAAGACCTTTTCATCGTCTCCCTTTCCTTTTACGTAGTCTTTCAGATGAGGCAGGAGCCACGGCATGACGACGACTTGCATGGCTTTGCCGTTTCGATTAATGGAGATGACCCCGTTCTGAAGGTCGAGATCGCGTTTGCGCAACTTGAGGAGCTCCGAAGTCTTCAAACCCGATGTGGGGTACATTGAAAGTATGAGGAAGTCCCTCAAAGAGATCTCTTTCTTCCTGAAAAGCGATCTCACTTTTTCGAGGAACTCTTCGACTTCAGACCAGGCAGGCGTCCTTTCAACCATGGCTACCCATCAATCCCATCATTTCTTATCAATCTTTATGGCATCAGAGACCTCTTTTACCCTGTCTCCGATTGAAAAGTCAAGGTAAATCTTGACGGTTTCGAGCCTTGTGTGGCCAATCAGCCTTCTGCAGAGCTCGACGTCGCGCGTTTTTTCGAGGATCCTGATCGCGTAGGCGTGCCTAAACGCATGGTTCCGCATCCGCTTGCCGAGTATCATTTCGGAGTACTTGTGCGTTATGTTAAGGACTTGCCTCCTGCTGAGGTCAAAGACCCTCTCGTCATTTTGCTTGTCTTTCATGTACTCAAGTAAGAAGGGCTTCAAGTCGCTGCTCAAGACAGTCTGTCGGAGGTAATCCCCCTTTTTTTTGAGTTGCTGGATTGTTAAGATGTTTGCCTCAAAATTGAAGTCCGATTTCTTCAACAACAGCAATTCCGACGTCCTCATGCCGGTCGTGGCCAACAGCCCAATTATGCAGAGATCCCTCAATGGCGCCTGATCTTGCCTCACCATCCTGATCATCGATGATATGATCCGCTCTACATCGTTCCATGATGGCACGTCCTTAAGGTAGAGGCGCTGTTCAGACGTCATTTAGCATCATATCTGAGTATTGCAAAATTGGTATTTAAGTCAAAGGATGATGACAAGATCCATCTCTTCTTCAATCTTCTTCAGGAGGGCAGCCTCCCTTTCAGATATGCCACTTCCTTTGTCGTTGAGTAGCATCTTGCCTGAATAAGCATTAAGGACGCATGTTTTTGCCTCACTTATGGCATTCATGATCAATCGGAGATCGCCAGCATGGAGGAAGATCGTGAGGTCGTTTATGACAAGGATCGGCGTCTTCCTCTCCAAGAAGCATTTGATGAGGGTGCCAATTTTAATTGCGTTCGAATTTGCAATTTCAAGCACCTCTTCTTTGGTCCTTCCATGAATTCGCGGGGGGGCTATTTCATTGTCCGTCAGATATCGCAAACTCGGGAAAACAGATTTGATCTTCATTTTGCCTCCGATTTGCCTCCCACCAAAAAAAGCCATTTCTGGCGCCATGTCGATTACGGTCGTGTCGTTGATCAGTCCCATCTTAATGGCTTCGAGGAGCAGGCTTTCCGTGTACTGGGTCTTGCCGGCACCAACTTCTCCCTTTATCAGGGCTTTTTTGCCGATCAAGTCCTCAATTTTGCATACTTTCAAGCATGCCCCTCCTCTTCAAGGCAATCAGAACAAGGTATCCCAATATTGAGCCGGGGATGCTGCTCATGAGGAAAAATATTGTGAAGAGCGCCCATTGAGCCGATATGCCAAGAAACGGAGGGAGCGGCCCCGCTCCGATCACTGGGGCCACAAAAAACGCGCTGATAAGCGCCCCAAACGCTGTTCCTAGGGGCTCGATGAGGGATATGGCGGGCCGCTTAACTAAATACCTGCAGACAAAGCCGACCACCAGCGCACCAGGCACGCCGCCGAATATCGCAAAGACGGTGCCTGTTCCTATGCCTATCCTGAGGATCCCTATGGCCAAAGCAATCCCCCCCGCATAAAAAGGACCGAGTAAAAACCCTGCGATCCCGTTTATCATGTGTTGGAAAGGGAAGACCTTTGTCGGTCCTATCGGTATTGCCCCTGGATAGGCGGATAGGATTACGCCAAGCGCGATCATAATTGCGGAAATGGCGATCCTAATGGATGCTTTATTTCTAGAACTCTGCTTCCCTGCCTCTTTCTTTTCTGAACGATCCATATTCAATCCCTACGCCGGCATTACCCAGTTCAGGTTCAAAGGGTCGACAGCAATACAGCCGTCCTCTCAGCCAGATCTCTGTCCAGCTCCCCATTGCTTCAGGATT
>JANHAI010000009.1 GCA_024464205.1 Candidatus Methanomethylicia archaeon | reverse complement strand
ACGGGAGACCTGAGGCTCTCAGGCAGGAACAGGCGCCAGACCGAGGGATTCATCAAGGCTGCAAAGGGGGCACCAATCCTAATATGCGAGGGCACGAGGGTCGGTAGAGAATCCGACTTCAACGTCACAGAGGACGAAGTCTTCAGGAACTGCCATGCAGCCGCGGAGGAATCAACGAAGCTCACAATAGCCGACTTTTCAGCGAAGAACTTCGAGCGGCTGGAGATGTTCCACGAGATCGCCAGGAGGCTCGGCAAGCAGCTGGTCATAACTGCAAAGGACGCATACCTCCTTGACGCTATCAGTTGCGCAGACGGGAAAGACCGCCTGAAGTCTGGCGGGATGCTGATTTACCGTGAGCTGACCGCTACGGAGAGGCAGTGGGAAACCATGAAGGAGGACGCCTGGTCAGAGAAATATGTCGATCATGCCTCCATTTCCAGGGATCCCGAGGGCTACATACTCTGCTTCTCGTTCTTCGACATGAAGCACCTCCTCGACATAAAGCCCAACGGAGGCACGTACATCTACTCCTCGAGCGAAGCCTTCTCAGAGGAGCAAGAGATTGACTTCAGGAGGCTCAAGGCCTGGCTCGACCACTTCGGCATGGACATTCGGGGCTTCAGGATGGTCGGCAGCGATCCAAGGGCGGCTAAGCCAGAGTTCGAGAAGGGCTTCCACGCCTCGGGGCACCTCTCAGCCGAGGAGCTGGAGGAGATGATCCTCTCCATAGATCCGGATCTCTTGATCCCGGTCCATACTGAGGACCCCCATTGGTTCGAAAAGCTTGGCCGCAAGGTCCTGATCCCTGAAGAGGGTAAGAAACATGAGTTGTGATCGGTGAAAATGCGATGAGGGATTGTGCATACATCACCATGCTTGGGCGGTCGCTCTGGGCGCTCGTGAACTCATATTATGCCGTCCTCAGAGAGAGGGGCATCCGCCCTAAGGAGATCAGACTTCTCGCTGAGAAGCCATATGAGGGGGACGTGTCAAAGGCGGAGGGTGCCATCCGCGTCCTTTCAGAGGAGTTCGGCCTGAACCCATCGATCTCTCATGCAATCGTTGGCGAAGGCGACTTCTTCGGGGCTGGGCTCGAAGTCAAGAAGCTTGTGACGACCTTCAAGTCAAGAGGCTTCGAAGTGGCGCTTGACATCACGCCAGGAAGGAAGGCCCTCGTCGCCGGATCACTGCTCTCGCTCTCCAACGTGGACATCGACCACGTCTATTATCTCAAGATAAAGAGCCTGGAAAACTCGTCGAGGCCGTACATGATGATTCCGCTAAATTACCAGGAGCTGAGCGACTTTGTCGCTGATCGGAAGGGGAGAGGCGATCGTTGATGGAGGGTGCAACAATAAAAGAGGGCGAGCTCCAGATCCTCCTGAACCTGATTGGGGATCGCCTGGACTTCTCTTACCCCCTTCTGGGCGTGCATGTCCTCGATGCCAAGCTCTCAGGCGAGAGCTATTTCCTCTCGGCAGACATCTCGTCCATAGGCATTCCCAAAGACCTCGGCCCCTTGAGTCCTGAGCTGCCGTGTGCCACCGACCTGACGGAATGCCTCATGAGCAGCGGGGTTCTCGCGTTCGCGAACATCGATGAAATAAGGAGGCAGATCAACTTATACCGCGGCCTGAAGAGGAAGGCGTGCTTCTGCCCGGACACCAATATCCTCTACAGGAGGTTCTTCTCGACCACAGGACTAATAGAGCCAAAGGAGACCTGCGTCATTGACATCGTAAAATCCGAGATCCAGTCGCAGCTGAATTACAAGTATTCTCCCGACCAAATAAACGATCTCAAGAAGCATCTGCCATACAACCGGGATCTGCTCGACGAATTCGTCAACAGGAAGATGAAGAAAGCCAGGAAAGCCGCGTACTTCGCCAACAAGGAGCTGGCGTTCCTGAGGGAGGGCGCGATGGAGATCGCCTCACCCGAGAGGGGCTCGACCGACAAGGAGGGTAACGACTGGATAATCGCCAAGGCGCTGAGGAGGCTCGAGACCGAGAGGTCTGTCATGCCCGTCCTCCTCACGGCTGACAGCTCAATGGTCGAGATCTGCAAGGGCGAGAACTTGGAGTACATACACTTCAAGATGGCTTTCGGGGCAGGGGAAATGGTTGCGACGCCGCGCCAGATGGTCGACCTCATCAGCGAACTGGCTGCTGTACTGGGGGTAGTCAAACTAAACTCGATTTACATATTCTCGGAGTTCAAGGGCAAACACGACATAGATGAACTGAAGGTCTATTTCCTCGACAACGCGAACTCAGAAACCTTCAAGAGGGACTTGAGGATATGCAGGAAACTCACCGATCTGCTCGGCACACGCTGAGGGCAGTCATCTTCGAGATGGACAACACACTATTCGAGTTCGTCGACGCGCAGATTGCTGCGTGCGGGGCCATCATAGACAAGCTCGGAACCGGGAGCAAGGTCGCCTCCGTCGCTGTCTCCGCGAGCGGCAATTATGGATTTGAGTGCTATGAGAACATTTCAGACTACATGCACTGCTTGGGTATCCATTGCGAGGGGAAAGCTCTTCGAGTGCTGCGATGCCTATAAGGAGACAAAGCACGATTCGATTGTTGTCGACAGCGGAATGAGGGAGCATCTTAAGGCGCTGAAGAGATTAGGGCTTCGCTCGCTCCCTATTCCCCGCTCCCCAGAATAGGATAGGTCTTTGTAAGCTCTCGGAGCTTCGCCTCGGGCATGAAAAACCGGCAGCCCCCAAACCGCCAGGCATCCCCATCGGACAACAAGACGATCATATTCGCGGTCGGGAGTAAATCGACGAGATCCTCTATCAACTGCAAGGCCTTCTCCGAGGCAGTGCTCCCGCCATACCTTGAAACCCATGGGACGCCCCTCAAGCGCTTTCTGTCGGTCACAACGATAAAGACGTCCCCCAAAGAGGCCTTGGCAAGGCCTATGACTTCCTTACCAGGACCCGCTTTTCCGCCCAACAGGAAGCTGTCCGGCCCACTGACCGTGAAAGGAATCCTCTTCTCCTTCAGCCTCTTGGCAGCCTCCGTCCCCCCATTGATGAGGATTGCGAAGCCATTGATCCTGTCGCCCTTCGAGAACCTGATGCGCATAACGCCATGGCAGCTTCCAAAATCCACCTAAAAGCACCCTTCTGATCTATCTATAATGCTGCTGAATAATTCTTTATATATTATGATGGGATCACTAAGCTAGGTCGAACATTTTAATGGGGTTTTTCATCATGTCAGAGAGAATCAGCGAGCATGAATCAATTAGGGAGATGTATAGTAGGCTAAAGTCAGAAGGAATCACGAACGTGTGGGACAGGTGGCAGGCGCAGGAGCAGGTAAGGTGCAAGTCGTTCTGCGCAAAAGGCTTGAGCTGCCAGTTCTGCAGCAACGGTCCATGCCGCATAATACCGGGGAAGCTGGAGCGCGGCGTGTGCGGGATTGACGGGGACGGCATGGCGATCAGGTACATGCTCCTGAGGAACGCGATGGGTCTCTCGACTTACACCTACCACGCGAGGGAGGTTGCCAAGACGCTCATCGCGACAGGCGAGGGGAAGACACCCTTCACGATAACCGACGTGCCCAAGCTGAGGTGGCTTGCAGAGAAGTACGGCATCACGGGCGAGATGCCTCCAAATGAGCTAGCCATCCAGCTCGGTAAGAAGATCCTCTCTGCGATCAGCTCTGATAGCACCGTGCCGCTGGACCTGATCGCACTGCTCTCCACGCCGGGAAGGGTCGCCGCCTGGAAAAAACTTGGCATCATGGCAGGCGGTCCCGCAAACGAGCAGGTTGATGCGATCTCGCACTGCCTAACGAACGTAGACGGCGACTACGTCTCCCTCGCAAAGACAGCCCTGCGCCTCTCAATCTCGTGCATTTACGGATCGCTCATACCTCTCGAGTACGGACAGGACATCCTCTTCGGGACGCCCAAGCCACACGAAGCAAAGTTCGATCTGGGGATAGTCGACCCTGAGTACGTCAACATCGTCGTAAACGGCCATGAGCCCTTCGTAGGCATGGCGCTCATAAAGCTCTGCAGGGATCCATTGATCCAGGAGAGGGCAAGAACGATCGGCGCTAAAGGTATCCGCGTAATCGGGTCAATCGAGACAGGGCAGGAGATCGTGCAGCGCACCTCCACGGACGACGTCTTCGTCGGAATGACCGGCAACTGGATCTCGATCGAGCCACTCATAGCGACGGGTGCAGTGGACCTCTTCGCCATGGACATGAACTGCTCGCCACCTTCCCTCGAAGTCTACTCCAAGAAATACCCAACAGCGTTCGTCTCAGTCTCGCCCCTCGTCAATGTCCCTGGCATCGATCGCCACATCGACTACTCACCCGAGAAATCAGAATCGCAGGCAAAAGAGCTCCTCGAGATCGCCCTCAAGAACTTCGAGGCGAGGAGGGGTAAACCGTCAGCAGCGCCGCGCAAGATACAGCCAGCTATCGTGGGGTTCTCAATAGAATCGATCCTCGCCGCCCTTGGTGGAAGCCTGACCCCCCTCCTCGAGGCGATAAAGTCCGGATCCATAAAAGGCGTGGTCGGGCTCGTCTCGTGCACGACACTGGGCAACGGCGCCCACGACGTGGCGACGGTCAGGATCGCTAAGGAGCTGATTAAGAGGGACATCCTCGTCCTGTCGATGGGGTGCGGGAACGGGGCCGTCCAGGTTGCGGGCCTCTGCACTGCAGATGCGAGATCGCTGGCAGGTCCTGGTCTCAGGGCCGTCTGCGAGTCCCTTGGCGTGCCACCTGTCCTCTCATTTGGGACGTGCACCGACACTGGCCGACTCTCAATCCTTGTATCCGCTGTTGCGAATGCGCTGGGCGTCGACGTCCCGGATCTTCCTATAGCGGTGACAGCCCCGCAGTACATGGAGCAGAAGGCAACGATAGACGCCGTGTTCGCCCTCGCATTTGGCGCCTTCACCCACCTCTCCCCGACGCCACCGCTCGTAGGGGGCGAGAGGCTGATGAAGCTCCTTTCGGAGGACCTTGAGGGCATAACGGGTGGCAAGCTCCTCGTGGAGAATGACATGGTCAAGGCTGCAGATGCCATAGCCAACCACATAGCCAAGAAACGCGCAGCCCTCGGCCTAAGCAATTGACCGTTCTCCAAAACCAATCCTTTTTATTCTCTTCAGTGCCAAATGATAATCGGTGCAACTCATGTTCGCCAGAGAATCGGCAAAGAACGCCCTCGCCTATGTGATGGGGGCGCTTCCGGGGGAATCGGTTGTGGTGGTCGCTGACGACACCTGCACCGAGATCGCGGAGGCTTTTTTGGCTGGGGCTAACGAGATCGGCCTCTGGACGAGACTCATGCTCCTCAGGACTGGAACTGAGCCCAGATCTGAAGTCCCTAGCGGGCTCTCCGAGATCATCGCCAGCGGGAAGGGGGACATTTACATCACGATGTTCAGGGAGAGCGAGAGGGAGACGCCCTTCAGGATCAAGATAATCACCTTGATCTCGCGCTACGGTAGGTACAGGCTCGGACACTGCCCCGGGATAACCCTTGATATGCTGACTGAAGGAGGCCTCGCGCTCAGCGGCAGCGAGCACCTCGAGATGCAAGCGGCTGCGGAGCGACTGATCTCCAAGCTGGCGTCCGCGGACTCAATAAGGATAACCGCCCCCTCTGGTACAGACGCAACGCTCAGCGTCCATGGCAGGCCCTTCAAGACGGACGCAAAGTTCGACTGGGAGACCTTCAAGTGGGGCAACCTCCCTACTGGAGAGGTCTGGGCTGCGCCTGTGGAGAACTCCCTCGAGGGCACACTCGTCTGCGACATGGCGATCGGGGGGATCGGGCAAGTGAAAAGCCCGCTCAAGATAGTTGCCAAGGCGGGGCGCGCGATCTCATTCGAGTCCGACGAGAAGGAGGTCTTGAGGAGGGTGGAGTCGGCCCTCGCCGTAGACGACATGGCTAGGGTCGTGGGCGAGTTTGCCATAGGGCTGAACAGGAAGGCGAGGGTCAGTGCGAACTTCCTTGAGGCCGAGAAGCTCGGGAACACGATCCACGTAGCATTTGGGCACAACACCGACATGCCTGGCGGGAGGAACACCTCCGCGACCCATATGGACTTCCTCGTCTCGGAGCCCACAGTGGAGGTCACTGACACCAGGGGGAACCGCTTCATGGTCATGGAGGCCGGGAAAGTCCTTTGACCTCACTCCAAGCGGTCTGCAAATCGAAAGGGATCATGCCGATCTAAGCGCCAAGCTTCTTCTTCATGGCTTCCCACTTCGAATCGACGTCGCGCTGGAGCGCCTCGACCTCAGCCTCAGGAATCTTGCTGAATCTCCCCTGCATTGCGAGGTACTCCTTGAGGGGCCTCCTCTTCGCCTTGTCGATCAGCCCCTTGGAGGGTCCTGTCAGCGTATACTTGCCCCCTTCCCATTCGTAGAGGATCCAGGCGCCCGTCATCACTGCTGCCTTGCCCACCTCAACCATCTTCTCCGTCGGGAACCTCCAGCCTGGCGGGCACGGAGAGAGCAGGTGTATGTACTTTAGCCCCTTCAGCTTCATTGCCTTGCTGACTTTCTCTGCGAAATCAAGAGGGTACGCAGCGCACGCCGTCGCCACATAAGGTAAGTCGTGGGCTATCATTATCTCCGGCACGTCCTTCTTCCTCTCGCCCTTCCCCATCACTGCTGTTGTAGTCTTCGCCCCCCTCGGCGTCGCGCTGCTGCTCTGCGTGCCAGTGTTCATGTACGCCTCGTTGTCATAGCAGATGTAAATGAAGTCCTCATTCCGCTCTGCTGCGCCGCTCAAAGCCTGTATGCCGATGTCAGCAGTCCCGCCATCACCGGCCCAGCCCATCACGGTGATCCCCTTCCTTCCTTTCACCTCAAGCCCGGCCACAATCCCGCTCGCGGTCGCGGCAGTCGCGGCAAAGGCCGTGTTCATTATTGGGACCTTGGACGGCGACTTGGGGTAATATCCCTGTATGACCGAGGCGCAGCAAGCTGGGATAACGACTATGGTCTTGGGGCCAAGGATCTTCAGCGCTATCCTTGTTGAGAGCGCAGATGCGCAACCCGAGCACGCGGCGTTGCCAGGCAAGTAGTACTCCTCGACTGGAAGGTCTTTTAGTGTTATCATCTAGCCCTCGAACCCCCTCATTCCCCACCACTTCTCAATCCCCAGCTCGCCTCTTTCAGCAGAGGCGAGAGCGTCCTCAGCGATCTTCCGGAAGTCTTCCACCGTGATGTCCCTCCCGCCTATGCCAGCGATATAATTCAGCGGTTTTTTGCTCAGGTATGAAGCAGCCTCCCTACCTATTATGCCGCCAAAACCATAAGAGTAGTCCCTGTCGACTATTGCCACGGCCTTCGCCCCCCTGACCGATGATGCGATCTCCTCTCCTGGGAACGGCCTGATCGTCTTAACCCTGACCATGCCTGCCTTAATGCCCTCGTCCCTAAGGATGTCGACAGCGTCCTTGCAGTCGCCGCTCGAAGCGCCCATGGCCAATATCACCACCTCTGCATCAGAAGATCTGTAATCCTCTATCAGCCCGTGCTGCTTTCGCCCTGTGGCATTCGAGAGGTCCTTGGCAGCCTCCTCTATCACGCCCTTCGCCCGTCCAAAAGCCTCCTTTATGAGGTGCCTGAATTCCATCATCTTGTCTGGCCCGAGCAGATTCCCGAAGGTGACAGGGTTATCCGGGTCCATGTAGACCGGCAGGCTCTCGGGGTTGAGAGGGGGCAGGAAACCATCCGCAACCTCCTGGTCGATCAGCTCTAGGTTTTCGGCAGTGTGAGAAAGGGAGAATGCGTCAAGCCCGAACATGACCGGCTGCAGCACTCGCTCATCCTCGGCGATCCTATATGCCATCACCGTTGTGTCGTGCGCCTCCTGGGCGCTCCCGCACATCATCATTATCCAACCACTGTCCCTCTGGGCAAGCATATCGGTGTGCTCGTTCCAGATGCTCCACGGTGGGGCGAGCGTCCTATTCACCACTGCCATGACAATGGGGAACCTGCCCATCCCCGCCCAGAAGACCATCTCGCTCATGTAGGCGAGGCCATGCGACGAGGTCGCAGTGAACGTTCGGGCCCCACAGGCCTCTGCGCCTATGCAGGCGCTCATTGCGCTATGCTCAGACTCGACACGAATGTATTTCGCGCGCATCTCCCCGCTTTGGATGAGCTCTGCAAGCTTCTCTATTATCTGCGTCTGCGGAGTGATGGGGTAGGCCGCGATCACCTCCGCCCTTGCCGCCCTCACCCCGTACGAAACAGCATGGTTACCCGTTGCTATTATCATCTTCACCCCTCCTTCACTAGGCTTATCGATTTGGATGGGCAGACCTCAGAGCAGATGCCGCATCCCTTGCAGTATTCGTAGATCATCCAGACTGCCCCGTCAGCCCCCCTCGCGATCGCGCCCTCCGGGCAGTAGAGCCAGCAGAGGTGGCATTTGGTGCACTTGGCAGGGTCGATGACGGGGCGCCTGAGCCTCCACAAACCTGTAAGACCGCTTGCGCCCTCAGAGGGCTTTGACAACGCTACCTTGGCTCTGCCTGTTTTTGCCTTGTTCAAGCCACAACCCCCTCGAAAGCATCGAGCGCGGCCTTCAGATTTTTTGAGCCGAGGTCGCCCTTCCATTTCGACGAAACGACTGCCTCAACCGAGCGCCTAGATATCATGCCAAGTAGCCGAGAAAGGGCGCCCAGCATAGCAGTGTTGACAACCGCCCACCCAGCCACTACGAGGCCGTTCTCGAGCGCTATCTTGGTGGCGTCAATCGCAATGACCCTGAACTGTGGAAAATCAGGCTTCTGCCTGTGGTTCACGAGCAATGTCCCCCCCTCTTTGAGACCCTCGGTGACCTCCTTCCTAAAGACGAAAAGCGGATCGAAGACGGCTACAAAATCTGGCGAATAGACTTGGCCGTGCCTCCGGACCTCCCTGTCAGAAATCCTGGCAGAGGCGACAACAGGTGCCCCTCGCCTTTCAGCGCCGAATGTCGGGATCGACTGCCCATGATACCCCTCGAGGACAGCTGCCTCTATCAACATCTCCGAGGCTGTCACGATCCCCTGTCCGCCCCTCCCATGGAGCCTTATCTCCACGAACAAGAAAAACAGCCCCGTATTTTACATATGTAAAGTCTGCTTTAAAAAGTTTTGATATGGCACACAGCCGCGGGGGATATGCATTCAGCACCACTTCACGACCAGAAATGACGGTGGATACATCACGTCCTTTTGGCGCATGGAAAAATTTGGGATCACAATTTAAAACTGTGAATCAATAATACTGACATGTCCAATCAGGATGGTGTGATAATGGAAAAAAATGCAGTTTATACCAAGGATGCCCCAAAACCACTTGGGGCCTATTCCCAGGCGATAAAGGCTGGCGGGTTCGTATTCACATCAGGGCAGCTCCCCATCGATCCAGCCACAAATCAGATTGTAGGATCGACAATAGAGGAGCAGACAAGGCAAGTTATCCTGAACCTCAAAGCAATACTCGAGAAGGCCGGGGCGGGGTTGGAGGCTGTCGTAAAGACAAACGTATATCTAAAGGATCTCAATGACCTGCAGGTAATGAACAAGGTATATGGCGAGTTCTTCGATCCATCGTGGACTGCGAGGATGGTTTTCCAGGCAGCTCGCCTTCCAAGGGATGTTTTGGTCATAATGGACATGACTGCTTTTTTGGGATAGGGCTTAATTTGATCCTTTTTTCGCTACACCGACGCATACACGTCGGTTTGCAGTGAATCATATTGGAAGCAACAAAGCATTGTTGCGTCTTCACATCAGCGTGTTTATCTCTCGGGTGAAAATTTAAATAACCTACTCAGCCTTTAACCAAGCTGAACGAGGGCCTGAGGTGGCCCGGGTTAGGAAGCTTAGGACAAGCTTCCCCCGATGGGTAGCGGCTATCCCGGAGGCCTGTGGCGCTTATGCGCAGAAAGCCTCAGTTCGCGGGTTCGATCCCCGCCCCGGGCCCTCAATCTGTTTTCCAGCGGCCTCATACCCCTGTTATCGTGTATTCCATGCTCCCCATGCCCAGCCTTGCAGCCGTACGTATGTGGATGAGGCTGCTCGTCTTGTTCAGCTTGCCCAGTATGTCCGGCGGCGAAACCTGCCACCCTGGAATGATCTGCGAGCCATCGATGAGATCGAGTGATGCCTTATCGATGGCGACGGGATCCTCTGAAGCCAAGATGCCGACGTTCTGCACAACAAGCTTGCCAGCCGGAGCCGCACAATCGCACAGCCTCGTGACGTCCATCACGAAGTTAAGGTAGGCTACCGGCTTGCCCGCCAATGCCCTGGTTACGCCGAATGCTGCCTCGGCTAACCCCTCCTGGAAGCGCTCCTTCCCTCCCTCAAGCAAGTGTATTGCCCTCTCCTCGCAGTTGAACATGCAGGTGAGGCAGTAGACGCATCCCTCCCCCCTCGCAGGCTTGCCGTCCGACATCCTTAGAGCACCAAAAGTGCAGGACTCGACGCACTTTCCGCAGCCAGCGCATTTATCAAGGTCAAACTCGCAGCCATGGAGCGCGTGCTGGGCGCTCTTCGTCCCCTTCGTCGTACACCCCATCCCCAAGTTCTTGATTGCGCCCCCCATGCCGCTCATCACGTGGCCCTTCACGTGGCTAAGGACGATGATCGCGTCAGCCTCAGCTATCGCTTTGGCTACCTTCACCCTCTTCAGGTGTAAATTCTTGTCATTCTCGATGACCACGCCAGATTCCCCATCAGGCGCATCGGCTATCACGACAGGGCAGCCGAGCCCCTCCTCCGTGAAGCCATTGTACCTTGCGGTCTCTAAGCTGTCGGCAACTGTGAGCCTGCCGCCTTCAGGGTAAAGCGTCGTTGTGTCAGTGAAGAACGGTCTGCCGCCAAGCTCCTTTATCGCGTCCACAGCTGACCTGACGAAAGAAGGGCGGATGTGCGTATAGTTGCCCATCTCTCCGAAGTGCGACTTGACAGCGACCTTCATTCCTCTCCGGATCCTTTCCCCGCCTGCCTTCCCTACAAGCTCCTTTATCGCACCGTGGACGTCGCTACCATTCCCGAAATCAAAAAAATATACTTGCGAAGCCATCCTGACGCGCCCACTCTGTCCTTCCTTCTCCGGGTTGTTTAAAGCTAGCGCCTCCCACTGGGCTGCGTTCATGCGAAGAGTAGATAAGCCACTGGGCGTCCAGCTATTGATCGATGAGGTATGCGGCGAGAGATCATGAGTGCGGGGATAAGGTGGGTGGACATAGTCAAGCCCACGAAGGAAGAGGTGTTCGCCCTCTCAAAAGAATTCCCATTCCACGCGCTAAACCTCGAGGACTGCATATCCAAGATCCAGCTCACAAAGATAGAGAAGCACGATGACCACCTCTTCATCATACTCCGATTCCCGTTCGCCTGCGAGAAGGCTGGTTGCTCGCCCACTCAGATCTCGTCATTCATTGGGAAGGATTACTTGGTCACGATCCACGAAGCCTCACTGGGCGCAATAAATGATGTCTTTTCCAGCTGCCAGTCCCAGATCGACGAGACGGGGGAGATAAAGGCGAAGAATGTGGGCTCGCTCTTTTATTGGATATTGAGCACGATAGCCAACACGCTCTTCCCCCTGATGGAGTCGATAATGGACCGGATTGAGGCGGTCGAAGACAGCGTTTTTGACATCAAGAAGCCCGTGCTCTTAGAGATCTCGCGCCTTCGGAGGAGCATATCTGACCTGAGGAGGATACTCTCGCCTATAAAGAGAATTGCTCCCGAGATATCCCTCGGGATCAACGAGATTACGGGCGAGGACCTCACGGTCTACTTCAATGACCTCCGCGACAAGATAGACAAGATCTGGGACCTGACTGACACCGCGAAGGAGATAATTGACATCTTCAAAGACACAGACTTCACGCTTAGCCAGGAGAGGATGAACCGCGCCCTCGTCATACTTACCGTGATCTTCACTGCCACAATCCCGGCGACGATAATCGGGACCTATTACGGCATGAACATCGTCCTGCCGGGAGGTCTTGATGCTGAGCCTTGGACGTTCCTTGGTCCGTACACGACCCTCATAGTTCTTTCTTCCCTGGCCATATTGCTGGCTGGGATAATGCTAGCATACTTCAAAAGGCTGGGCTGGTTCTGAAATCGGACCAAGCGCCAAACGGAGGCAGCAAGCCCGAGATAGAGCGTCTTGCCACGGATGCGCACTCGAGCCATGTGCTGCTGACCACCGATTACGGGAAGGAACGAGCAGCTGGTACAGAGGCTCTAGACCTGATCTATCCATACGATCCTGAGGCACGCGCCCTGGAGACCGGCTTTGGCGGGGTGCTCTTCATAGAGACCGCACTGGGCGCAACACGTGCCTCAAGAATCCTTGCAGGCGGGCCCACCAGCCTGATCCGCACGATAACCCCGATCGACGCGCTTGTGGGCGCCACAAAAAGCGAGATATTAGGGGGGATCGCTCGGCTTATTGGCGACAGGCGCTTGACCGTAAAGGTAAGGTGCAGGAGGCGCGGTCGGGCCGTCACCTCGAGCACTTCCATAGAATCAGAGGTGGGGGCGTTCCTCACCTCGAAAGGCCACAGGATAGACCTTGCGGACCCGCAGGTGATAGTCAACATAGACATTATAGGAAGGAGCGCAGCTATTTCTGTAAGGAAGCCAGAAGACTTCATACGTAAGCCAAGGGGTTGCCTAATTGACAGGTCTGCCAAGGGGGAAGGTGAGCAGCGAGCTCCTACGGAGCGTCGTATTCAGGAGTCTCGGGTGGGAAGACCCTGATGTCCTGCTCGGCCCTGGCATCGGCGAGGACGCCGCGATAATCCGGGTAGGTACCAGGTTGATAGCGTTCAAGTCAGATCCAATAACTGGTTCTGTCCACGAAGTTGGTTGGCTGGTCGTCTTCGTCAACGCTAATGACATAGCCACGAGGGGGGCAGTGCCCCGATGGTTCATCCCAAGCATACTCCTCCCAGACGGGTCAAGCGAATCGGACCTGCGGGAGATCTGCTCCCAGATAGGTGAGGCCGCCTCAGAGGTCGGCGCATCAGTCGTCGGAGGGCACACCGAAGTGACGGCAGGCATACCGCGCCCCATCGTTGCAGGGTCAATGATTGGGATCTTGGAAGGGGATTGCTACTTCACCTCAGGCGGCTCCAGGGAGGGCGATCTGCTGTACATGACGAAGAGCGCCGGGCTCGAGGGCACGGCAATCCTGTCGTCAGATAGCCGCATAATAAGCAAATTCGGAAGCGCTTTCAGATCGAGGTGTAAGTCCCTGCTCAAGGAGATAAGCGTTGTGAAGGAATGCTCTATCCTGAGGAGACTCAGGGGGGTCACCTCGATGCACGACGTCACTGAGGGGGGGCTGCTCGGCGGGGTCTGGGAGCTGGCCGAGGCGGCGGGCAAGGGCATCGAGATAGACCTGCTTTCGGTCCCAGTTCTAGAGGAGACTAGAAAGGTCTGCGAAGTGCTGGGACTCGATCCCTTTAGGCTGATCGGATCCGGGTCGCTCCTCTTCACC
>JANHAI010000159.1 GCA_024464205.1 Candidatus Methanomethylicia archaeon | reverse complement strand
AAGAAGGGATCCAAAACACAAAACATACTTTCATTACGGCTGCAAAAGGATGCGTCCGCGGCTTCATAGACTCTCTGAAGGGAAAATGAGGGAGAATTGAGGAGGCTTTCCAGGTGGAAAGGAAGCCAAAAAGGATTCTTGTCCTAGTCAGCGCCCCAAAGCTGACGCATCTTTGCCACCAGAAGGGGTTAATGTCGCGCCTCAAAACGATAAATTTGCCAATTCCAACCGACAACCTGGAACTCGAAAAGAAATACCTAGAAGCCCTCAGGGGCTACTCTGGTAAGGCGAATAAGGTTTTTGGAGGCATCTTCAGGGAAGCGTGCGCCTCAATCAGAGCGAGTAGGTCACTAGGACTTAAAATCGATCTCTTTGTCGTGTCGCCGAGATACGGGATAATCGGCGAGGACGATATAGTAGTCCCCTACGCCTTCTCGCTGTCTCGCCTTTCAAAGTCTGAAGTGAGGGCGATATCCCTGAAGCTCAAAGTGAAGGAGCGCCTCCTCTCCATTCTGAAACAAGGGTATGACCTTGTATTCCTGATGTGCAACAAGAAAGATCTTCTTATGGTGAACGATCCGGAGATGGGGTTCAAGATCGAGGAGTATTGCAATGAGCTCACCGTCTTCGCCGCACCTTCTTCATCAGTTGGCTTCGGAAAAGGAGTAATTTTCCACAGTCGCAAATACGCGTCTGAAAGATCCGCTTTATTGGCCAAGATGTTGGAGGACCTGAACATTAGGCGCATCGACGAGTACTAACTCCACATGAATAATGATTACGGTAACTTCCTCACGATTAAGTAAGACAAGAATGCGACTATTGAGCTAAAAGCCAATATTGCGAAAGGCCCTAACGGCATCCCAAAAGGTGCACTGGTTAAAAGGGCAAGGCTATCATATTGCCCTTTTATAGAGTTCGTCGTGTTCAGGTCATTCGTGCCGCAACCCATCTCCCGCTCAGAGGTGTTGTATGCACCCGTCTGGGCATATGGGACTTGATAGATCTGTGAGACGATGATTGGGGAATAAACAATCAAAAATCCAATTGCGACAGCGACTAAAGCAAGTCCCAATGCCTTCAAGATCAAACATCTCCTACCACTTCTTCAGCACACGGTGTAATAATTCTACAGATTAGAACGGTCTCCTGATCCATGCCCTATAAGTCTCAACCCACATAATCGCTGCCCCGACCGCACCGAATATGATGGTCATAATCGAAGGTGGGGTGTTTGATGGCGGGTATAATATCAGGTAGAATAGGAGCATGCTTGAGAAGAGAACAGAGTAAAAGAAGAACCGCGGGACAGCCATCCCTACGACGGACACAAAATCAGAGAATACCTCCGCCTTCACATTTTCCTTCTTTACGTAGGCTCCAGAGGCATTCTTTTCTATCAGCCCCATATTGCTCAGCTTATCAAGGTGGTAAGCGGCGACACTGGGGCTGCTCAATCCAAGGTCCCGCATAACTTCTCTAGGACCAGCCCCTTCTGCCCCTTTCTTGAGGACGACCCAGTAGACTCTGAGGGTAGTGCCTTTGAGCTCTGAGTTTATCCTCTGCTTCTCTCCCATAATCAGAAATGTTCGATGCCTATTTAATAAACATTGTTTGCGCAATAGATGCTAAATGAAAATTTTATAGAACGATTTTTTTGAAATAATGTAAAAAAAATGTGTAATAGATCATGCAAAGTTACATGATTAACTTACCTGCGAGAACTTTAATACCGCAATCAATGTACTTTATTCATATGCTTAATACGGGCACTGCCCATCTCCCTCTGCATGGAGGTTACGCCCCCCGATGGCTCTTGAAGAGGATGCAGGAGATGGCTCGCGGAATCGCTCTGATCATGCTCGATGATTTTGGGAGGGTCGAGTTCCTTAGGCGAATCTCTGATCCATTCTGGTTCCAAGCTTTCGGGTGCGTTTTGGGTTTTGACTGGCACTCATCAGGAGTGACCACGGTAGTGACGGGGGTACTCAAGGCCGCCATTGACCCTTCTGAAACCGGAATAGCTGTATGTGGCGGGAAGGGGGTCCACTCAAGGGCCGTCCCACACGAGATCGCCCAATTTGGAGAAGCTATGGGGCTCTCGACAGGGACAATAGATTCCATGGTATACACGAGCAGGATTGCTGCCAAGGTTGATAACTCTGCAATTCAGGCAGGGTACCACCTCTATCACCATTGCTTCATTATGACCGAAGATGCGAAATGGGCGATTGTGCAGCAGGGGATGAACCCTGCAAATAAAATGGCCAGGAGGTATCACTGGCTCTCGGATGATACAAGCGATCTTGTGGTGGAGCCTCACAAAGGGATTGTGGGCAGAAGGGAGAGAAACGTTCTTAACATGACTGCCAGGGATTCGGAGGAATGCCGCAAAGCCTCTCTCGATATAGCGAGGTCGGACCCTGCCAAGCTCAAGAAGCAGGTCTTCAGATCGGCAGATCTTAGGCAGACGCCATTGGAGCGTTGGATGGGCCGCAACGTCCTCGTGATGCCTTGGCACATTAATTGGTCAGCATTGGAATCCGCCTACAATTTCCAACCTAAGAACTACGAGGGGCTGCTTGCCCTCAACGGCATCGGGCCATCCACAATAAGGGGGCTCGCCCTCATCTCTGATCTTGTCTATGGGGCGCAGCCGTGCTGGCAGGACCCTGTCAAATACTCTTTCGCTTTTGGCGGTAAGGATGGGGTTCCCTTTCCAGTAAATAGGGAAGATATGGACGAAGCCATTACGTATCTTGATTCTGCGATAAAAAATGCTAGGTTGGGAGATAAGGACAAGCGGAATGCGTTAAAGCGCCTCAAA
>JANHAI010000158.1 GCA_024464205.1 Candidatus Methanomethylicia archaeon | reverse complement strand
AGGCGCCCATTGTAGCAGTATCCGCAGTCGTAGTTGCAGCCTGAAAAAAAGATCACGAGTGCAGGCTCGGAAGGGTAGTCGCATAGCGAGAGTGAAACGATCTCAGGTGCGAATACCTTTCCTTTGCCTGCCTTCATGCATTCACCCTGATTCGGTGCCTTTCGAGCAGCTCCTGCCTCTTCGCAGCGTTCCATGAACTGACGTCCTGGTAGTAGCCCGTAATCCTTGAGTAGTTCTTCACGGAGCTGCTTTGGCAGGCCGGGCAAGAGTTGTATAGGCCACCGCCAACATAGCCGCATGCCCTGCACATGGTGATGTCCTTCGTGTGCGACCAGTAGCCTATCCACGACTCGGAAAGCCTCTTGTTGAGCTTGAATATGGCTTCAGGGTCCGGGTTCGCCTCGCCGAGCCAAACATGGAAGATGTCCCCTCCTTTGAGTATCGGGAAGAACCGCTGCTCGATCGCGAGCCTCTGATCCAATGGCAGGCTGGCAGAGACGTTCACGTGGGCACCATTGGTGTAATAGACTGGAACGTCTTTAGTCTCATTGAGCATCGGCAGCGCCCTTTCGATGTCCCCCTTGACGAGCTCGCGCGCCAACTTGGGGTAGTGTATGAGGTCGGTGACCGCGAACCGCTGGGCCGCGGATTCTGCAGGCGTCCTGGCGATCGAAAACTTCTTTCCTGTGGCCTCCGAATACGACTTCCTGATCTTGTCCATCTCTATCAATACCTTCAAAGCCAGCTTCTGCGCCGACGGATCCTCGTGTATCTGGTAACCTGTGATGCATTCGACGAGCTCATTCATGCCTACAAAGCCGATAGTCAGTGAGAGGTTGTTTATGTCCACAGCAGGAGGTGCGTTCTTGGGGCGCTGGGACGCGAACGGTATAAGCCCCCTCTCGAACTGCCTGATTGTGAGGGCGTCTTTTTGCAGGAGGGCTTCCTTTGCGAGATCCATGGTGCTTCTCAAGACCTCCAAAAGCTTGCCTTCGTCCCCTCCTGCCTTGTAGGCTATGCGCGGCAGGTTCAGCGTGACGACCTGCATTCCCCCCATAGAGAAGTGCATGCCGTCTTCGAACATCACCTTCTTCATGAAGGATTCAGATTTTCCGTCCTCGGAGAAGGAATAGGCGCAACACTGGAAGCAAGAGACTCCGTCCTCGCCTCCCCTGTACGGCGGGATCATGTTGTCATAATACGTGGAGCCAAACTTCGCGGAGAGCTGCGCCGCCTTGAGCATGACATCCTCATAGTTCTTGTCTGTCCAATATTTCGTCCGCTGCACCACTTCAGGCTTGGGGAAGTTGAACATCTTCCCAAGAGCATCGCCTTTGATGTACTCGTCCAGCAGCGCCAGCGAGAACTTGTGGACCACTTCCTCTAGGTCGCCGTAGGTCAGATTGTCCCATTTCTTTCCATGGGAGACTACGGGCGCATTTTGCCAGACCTTGGGCACGCCCGATTCGATCTGGATCGAGGAAAAGACAGGCTGACCGCCCCTCGCCACATACAGCTGAGTCATTTCGTAAAGGAACATCTGGGCCGTCTGGTGGAGTTTCTTGTCATCAAAGTTCATCAGGTACGGCGCCATGAAAACCGTAAAGTTGAAGAAGCCCTGCCCGCCTGCAAAGTTGGTTTGCGCTGCCCCCAGCACCTTTGCTGCATGCAGTATGGCAACTTCGGCGTGCTTTGCAGGGCCTGCAACCGACGTGTGCGTCCCCGTGCCATCAGGCATCAGCCCATAGTGGAAGAAGTACCTCAGGTCCCAATCCTGGCAAAAAGGCCGCGTCCCCCAGTACTCGAGGTCGTGGAGGTGTATGTCACCCCTCAAGTGGGCGTCTGCGATGTGCGACGGTATCATCAGCAGATATGATTCCTTACTAAGGAAGTCTGCTTTCTTCTTGTGGAACGTCTCTGGGTTTGGCTGGAGGTTTGCGTTCTCCCTGGATTCATAGCCTTCGGAGTTGTCTATCTGGTATACCTCATAGAGGGGCATGCCGACCCTGGTGTAGACGTTCCTCTGCTTTGCGAAGCCGTGCTCGAGGAGCTTCACATTGACGATCTCCCTGATGAGCGGCCCGCTCAGCATCTTCAATTTCATGTTCTTGATCTCTTCTTCAACCTCATTTGCGATTGTCCACGCGTCCTTTTCAGACAAAGGCGATTCATTGTACAGGACCTTGACGAGCTGCGTCTCCTTTATTAGACTCTTCACGATGAGCTCTTTGTTAAAGGGGATAATCACGCCATCGCTCCTTCTCACAGGAGGGGGCGTCTTGCCATTAAGCGCTAGTTCGGCCATAGGGGGTGACCTCGCTTGGGGGTATATACAGCATTTTTTTTATATACATTATGCCTTTTTAAAATTTTTTTGAGGGAATAATTTAAAAAAATTGATAAATTCCCTGATCGCCCTTGGCTTTTTTTTATGATGCCGCATCAATTTTTAGTTTATTGACCCCAGAAAATACATTATAATGTTAATATATAAGATGAAAAAACGAGGCGAAAAAGGTCTGCGCTGGGCGTGGGAGAAGAATTATCCTTTCAGGAATTGCGAGCCCAGCAGCAGCCTTTTTCTGTATAGATCAGCGTAATACTGTAGGTCGCTCAATACGTCCTGCTTTTCTTGGTCGAGATCGCATATGGTCAGAGGAGGCCCGAATCTTTCCCCAATCTCGCCAGCACCGATCAAGGCCAAACCGATTATGTCTGTAATTGGCTCGGGGGTTGGTGCCAAAAGGAGAGCTGCGCCTAGTCTTTTGAGGTTGCCATGAGACCTCCTCTGACCCGGTTTCCCAACCAAACCCTTCAACGACTTCAGCTCAGCGT
>JANHAI010000157.1 GCA_024464205.1 Candidatus Methanomethylicia archaeon | reverse complement strand
ATTAATTGGAGGATGCTGCACAACTGCGGAATTTGAGAGGCGTTTCTTTCTCGACAGAGCGATTAGCGCGGTCATGATCACCAATGCCAGGAGGAGGGCGGTTCCCCCAGCATAGCCGATGCTGAAAAACGTGGATGCGGGGACCATAAGGTGCTCTTCTATCCACTGGCAGTCAGAGCCTAAGATGTTCTGCTTCATGATCCTCGAATCGCTCACGTAGTCGTAGGAGATCATGTCCAAGTACACAACGGTGTCCTTGAATGCAAGGGCCGACCCGTTTATGTGGTCCCACAGGTCAGTGCTGGTTATGTGGTTGTCCCTCAACGTCGCGCGGTTGAAGTACGTCAGGTCTACCGGGATCCAGGTACCTCCCCCCTCGAGGGGCACATACACCATCGCCCACCCGTGCCATCCCACGTTTGTGAGGTTGAACACAAGGTTCCCCTCGGTCTCCATCTCGTGCCCAGCCCTGAATATAGGTCCTATTGACGTGTACGCCGGTATCCCGAGCGACCTGCACATGAAGACGAAAAGGTTGGCTTGGTCGTCGCAGTCACCCTTGAGCGTCGAGAAGGTCTGTCCTATATCCTGTGGTTCAGAGATGTCTGACCCATACTTCATATTTTCCTCGAACCATTGCAGCATCCTGAATAGTGTTGCCACGACGTCGCCGCTGCTGTCCCTGAATGATTCCGCAAGAGAGATTATCGCTGCGGAATTGTTGATTGTCGTGGGGGACCAGACCCCGCTCATGCCGTAAGCCGCGCGAAGGCCCTCGGGGATGTCAGATATGGTCTTAGGGCGGTATAGCTTCATCTCTATCTTCCGGATGGTTATCTTGAAATGGATCTCGAGTGAGGCGTTCTCGTGCGGCGCGAGCGCTCCGCTCGATTTTACGCTCACCATGGGATTGCCGTCAGCATCGGCCACAAACCCCCATGAGACCTCCTGCCCGTTGAGCTTGACTGATTCCACCAACACTGTTTGGAAGCTGTTGTTCTTGAATATGTTCTGGTTCAGCATGTAGTAATAGGGTGACGAGGCGTTCGATGGATCCATGTATTGCTGACCGTTTGCGATCGTGACACGCATTGAGTAAAAATAGGCAGGGGCTTCTGGGGGCGCGTTCAAGATTGAGTCCACTGCCAAAGAGCTGAGCAAGACAGCCAGAATTAAGACTGAGTAAGGGATCACCCTCATAGAAGCACCGTCGGCGAGCAGATGGGATCAAATGCTGTACGCCATTCTTAAAAGAGTTGCCCTGGAGGGCGAATAAACGAGTTTTATAACTATACGATGAAAAAGATTATTAACAGAGATATTAGAAAGAGCTATTGAATTTTGGGTGATCTTGTGTGACCTTTTCAGCATATATACTTGGAGTGAGCCAAATCGGAAAAGAGAAAGAAGTCCTTGACAGGTGCCTTACGGTGAAAGATGTAAAGGAAGGGACAGTTGTCTTCGGGGAGTACGATATCGTGGTGAAGATAGTCACCGATGACGTGAAGGAGCTGAGCAGGCGAGTCGAAGAGATCCGCAGGATAGAGGGCCTCCTCAGGACAACGACCCTGATATCGATGCAGTGATGGGCTGGGAGACTAAGTCCGATACCAGCCTCCCCATATTTCTCAATAAGTCTTGTAGGGGACCTTCAGGATCTCGCTGACGATGTCATAAATAGTCTCAACGGCATTGAATCGCCCGCTGAATTGCTGTGCCCGCTTAACGTTGTAGAAGTAGTAAGAAGAGTCTATTATTGACCTCACGGCGTCCAAGAGGACCTCTTTTGAAAGCTCTTCTTGCTGGATCTTGGAACCGAGGCGCATCTTGACGACCGCGTCTGCTATGCCCTGGTGCTCGGAATGGGCTATGGTTGGTATCACGATCATGGGTTTCCCGTAGTACATCGCCTCTGAGACGGTGTTGTGCCCTCCCCTCGTGATCAGGAGGTCGCAGGCTTTAAGGTATTTGTAGCGGTCATCGACCCAGTTGAATACCTTCAACCTCTTGTTTTGGAAGTTGTTGTTGCAGCCGGCGGAGACGCCAGACAGACCCCTTGTGACGACGATGTTGTAGCTGTCAGGGAACTCCTTGAAGATCTCGACGAGCTTGCTCACGATCATCCTCTTCTCAGCCAACGTGCCGCTTATGGCTGCGAATATGAGGGGGCGGTCGTCGATGCCCAGCGACTTCCTTATCTCGTCGGCAGGCGGCAGGTCACGCGGGTACTTCGGTATTATAGGGCCGACGAGCCTCAACTTATTGATGTACTGGTAAGAAGGGACCACGTTCTCCTTTGCTATGGTGTATGGTGGAGGGAAATCAGGGACGATTATCACCTTGCTAAACCTCCAGAGCCTCCCCAATACCTCCATCCCTAGCCTTTCGACGTGGCTTTTGACCTCTTTGCGTACCTGATCAGTAATAGGCTTCTTATGCGGGATCATGATCCTGAGCTGGTGGAGGATCAGGACGGGGATTATCCTTCGCATTCTCGATGCCAGGATCGTGGACAGGCGGCTGTCCGAGATCACGAGGTCTGGCTTGAAGTGCTCTATGAGGTCCAGCTCTGCACCTACTTGAAGCGTGAAGTTGTAGAGCGATCTAGGGCCCCGTGAGAGCGTCCTCCTCAAGTCAAAAGATCCGTCCTCTCTCTCGAAGAGCTTGATTGGAGGGGCTTCGCCCACCTGGAAACCCGCCTTCTTGACGAATTGGACGGCCTCGCCGTAAGTTGAGAAGTACACTTCGTGCCCCCTCTCCCTGAAGGCTTTGGCCACGGGTATGCATCTGCCAGCGTGCCCAAGGGCAATTCCGCAGGGGGCGAAGTATATCCGCATCC
>JANHAI010000156.1 GCA_024464205.1 Candidatus Methanomethylicia archaeon | reverse complement strand
GAGAGCGCCACAGGAATCAATGCGAAAGATCTCAGGATTTATTTTAAAGGATCGTGCTTGCTCCGCCAGGTTGTGGAAGATGGGAAGAGCCTCATAGTTCCGCTAAGGGAAGTTTGTGAAGAGATTCTTCCTCCTGAGAAAAGCAGTGCAGTGACGTCCATCCGGCCGTTTTCATGCCACCTTGCGATCATTACCCCAATCCGCGCAAGAAAAGAAACGATTGGGGCAATGTGTATATCATCAGAGTCCCTTGATGAGAGATTAATGCCGACCGTCGTCCACTTGTCAGAGCATATCTCTTCGGCCCTCGAGTTGGTGGCAGCCCACTCAAGGCAGGCAGAAATCGAGAGAAGATATAAGGAAAAGGCATCCATGCTCCAGAGGCTGATGGACACGATACCTACGCCCGTCTTCTACAGGAGCAAAAACGGGATTTTCTTAGACTGCAACAAGAGCTATGAGGAGCTCACAGGCTTAAGGAAAGACGAGATAATCGGAAAGACAGCCCGTGACGTCTATCCGCCAGATACAGCGGAAGAAGTCATCAAGAAGGATCAGGAATTGTACTCGAATCCTCCCTACCAGACTTACGAGATCAGGTTGAGGCATTCCAATGGGACTTACCATGACCTCATGGTCCATAAGGCAGTCATCACAAACGAGGAGGGTGACGCTTCCGGGCTCGTCGGCGTCTTGATGGATATCACCAGCCGTAAAGAAGCGGAGCTCGAGCTTGCTGAATCAGAGAGGGCGTACAAGGAGCTCGTCGAGAGCTCCAACAGCATAATCTTCAAATGGGACAAAGACGGGACAATACTGTCTTTCAACTCATTTGCTGAGAAGTTCTTTGGCTTCAGCAGGGAAGAGGTCATTGGCAAAAAGGTCTACGACACCATAGTCCCCAAAACTGACAGCACAGGGCAGGATTTGAGCAGGATGGCTTCGGACATCTTTGCTAATCCCAGCAGATACATGATCAACATAAACGAGAATGTCAAGAAGAGCGGCGAGATGGTGTGGATACAGTGGACGAACAGGGCAGTATATGACGAGTCGGGGAACCAAGTGGCCATACTTTCCGTCGGGACTGATATCACGGACATGATGCTTAAGGAGAAGCAGCTTCGCCAATACTCGATCCACCTCTCAGAGCTCGTCGAGGAGAAGACGCAACAGCTCAGGGAAGCCGAGAAGATGGCTGCGATAGGGCAGATAGCAGCAGCGGTAGGGCACGATTTAAAGACGCCCCTCCAAGTCATGGTTAATGCAATTTACCTCGCGAGCGATCTCTTTGATTCCATCAACATTGACGAGGAGAGCCGCAAAAATATCCAGAAGTATTGCGAGAGCATGAAGAAGCAAGTCAACTACATGAGCCTTATAACAACAGACCTCCAGGATTTTGCCCGACATCTCAAGCCTGAGGTTGGCGAGGTCGAGATCCAGTCAATAATAGACGATGCGCTATCGGCAATAAATCTCCCCCCTAACGTAATTTTTGAGAAGACCCTCGAGGAGAAGACCGTCAAGGCGGACAGGCACATGATTAAGCGGGTCTTTGTGAATTTGATAAATAATGCGATACAGGCCATGCCAAACGGGGGTAAGATAAGCTTCGCTTCTTCCTCAGATGATTACTTTACGTCCATATCGATAACTGACACAGGGGTTGGAATATCAAAAGAGAACATGAAGAAGCTTTTCAACCCCCTCTTCACGACCAAGTCGAGGGGGACCGGTTTGGGACTGGCAATATGCAAGCGGATTATCGATGCGCACAATGGCACAATATCTGTGGAGAGCGAGGTCGCGAAGGGGAGCACTTTCACGATAAAGCTCCCAAAGCAGACGTTCAGTAGAAGTGCGCAAGAGTCTTCTGGTTCTTCGGGAGGGGCCTAGGGAGATCCTCTTCGACGACAGACTGCGTGAAGCCGTAGACCTTTTCGACCTTCGCTTTTGTGCGGAGTAGTTTGTTCCTCTCGTGCGTCTGCATAGTGATTAGCGCGTATGTCTTGGCCCTCCGCTTACCCTCCGACTGCCTCAAGATCCTGCCGAAGCGCTGGATCCACTTCTTGGGGTTGCTAGGCGGATCCATCCAGATCTCGATGTCAGCGCTCGGTATGTCCAGGCCCTCCTCCCCTATGCTCGTGCATATCAGGATGCTGGCATTTTCCCTGAACTGGAGGAGGGCTGACCCCTGCTCCTCCATCGCCATGTCCCCCTTGCCCACCAGCACAGCGACGTCGCCCATACCCCTCTCCCTTTGGAGGGATATCCCGAGCTGCTTAGCGGCCTCCACAGATTCGACGAAGACGATCGCTTTCTTGAAAGATCCTGAGGCGAGGATCCTTTTTGCTGCGGCTATCTTGTGGTTGCTCTCCTTCCTCAAGAGGGCATCATAAGCCTCACGGACGCTCATCCCGCCGAGATCCTTAAGAGGCGAGTTTAGCTCCCTTGCCTTCCATATGCCGTAATCGATTACGCTGCTTGCCCCATCCTCAACTATTCTAGTCCTCATTATCTTCAGGGCGATCAGGCAAATGCAGATCGGGTGCCTTTTGCAGTAGCCACGGGCATGGGCTGATCCATAGATCCTGGACACCTTGGACTGGTAGGCGGTAATGACTTCAGAAAGTGCCCTGTAAATCGAGAGGAGCCCTGAGTCGGCGGCTAGCCTCACTATCGCGATCAGCCTCTCCGGCATCTGGTCCTTGATACCAGGCTCCTCAAGGGAAATCGCCTCTACCTTCTCGAAGACCTTCTTCAGCTCCCCGAGGCGTTTTGGGGCGTGGAGCTGCGGGGTGGCGCTGAGGGCGAGTATCCTGGATCCACAGGCCTTCGCAGAGA
>JANHAI010000155.1 GCA_024464205.1 Candidatus Methanomethylicia archaeon | reverse complement strand
GTCAGCAGTCTCCGACTGTAGCGCTCACCTGCGAAAGCCTATGAGTTATCGATAGAATACCGATCAGCCCTCGACTGCTTGTTGTTTTTAAAGCAAAATAATTCATTTTGTCATGCCAAAGTTTTTAAAGTTATATGAACTGAACTCTACAGCATTCGGACAAAGGGGGATGGGCTTGAGGTCGTTCAGGCAGGAGCGTTCAGCGGGGGTTTTGGTATACCGGAACAGCAGTCCTGTACTTTACCTGCTTTTACAGACAAACGGTCGCTATGATATCCCAAAGGGCCAATTGAACATGGGGGAGAGCGAGATTGAAGGGGCCTTAAGGGAGCTGAGAGAGGAGACTGGAATCGCCGATGTCCGCATATTGCCAGAATTCAGGAAGTGTATCAACTATTGCTACTACTGGCAGGGGGCCCTCGTCAGGAAAGAGGTCATTTACTTCCTGGGAGAGACCTCAACCAAGGATGTATGCATCTCGAAGGAGCATGATAGCTTCTGCTGGATGACAAAGGAAGAGGTCATAAACCAAGTGAGCTACAAGAACCTAAAGGACGTTGTAAGCGAAGCCGATTCCATAATATGCCAAGGATCCTCCAAATGACAGTATAACCGCTACCTACATTTATTAGATAGTATTTTGATTCACCATCGCATGCGTTCGTTCAAGCTAAACGAAACAATCGGTCTTCTTGCCTCATGGCTCGTCATAAGCATATGCTTCTCTATAGGTTCTGCCTTCTCTTACCCGGAATTCTTTTATCTGATATTTGCCCTGTCCGCCGCGTCGGCAGGACTAGGGTTCATACTGCATGAGCTTGCTCACAGGAGTGTTGCGAGGCGATATGGCTGCCATGCATATTACCAGATTTGGCCCATGGGGCTGGTATTGGCCCTTGTCGTGAGCATATTGACGAGGGGGTCTTTCATATTCGCTGCGCTGGGGGCAGTTTACATAACTCCTATGCTGGCGACCTCCACTTTAGAATACAACGCACTGAAAAGGGTCTTTGGTCTGATCTCTCTCTCGGGACCCGCTATGAACCTTCTCCTTGTTGCCTTTTTCTATGCCATACAGCCTTTTGGGGGGTACATCTCGCTCTTGGCAAGCTATGGCATGAGCATCAACCTCTGGCTCGCAGCATTCAACCTCATACCTGTGCCGCCTTTCGATGGATCAAAGATATTCGCATGGTCCAAGGTTACATGGGCACTATTTGCGGTTCCTGCGTGGGTCCTTGTCCTAATCCTATGAACTGCCATGCAATACTTAAATTGAGAACTGCCCAATTGATATGCGGTGCTCCAATTGTCTGGCTTTGAGGGGATCGCCTATGAGCTTGATGTGCTGAGACGGCTTGTAGAGATCGATACTGACGTAATGAAGAAGACAGGGTACTCCAAGTGCGCAGCGGCAATAAAGGAATTGATGGAAGAAGCCAATTTGAAAGTCGACGTCTTCGACCCTGCCAAGGCTACAGAGGATCAGGCACCCAGGCCTAACGTCGTAGGCACTCTGGATGTAGGTGCCAAGGAAACCGTCGCCCTGATAACGCATTACGACGTAGTCCCGCCCGGGGAAGGCTGGAAAAAAGACCCCTTTAAACTGATTATCGAAGGCGATAGGGCATATGGAAGAGGGGCAGCTGACGACAAGTCATCCATCGCAGTCTGTTTGGGGGCAATCAAGAGGGTTGCCAGGGAAGCAAAGTATAACGTTAAGCTAATCGCGTCCCCAGACGAAGAGGTGGGAGGAGACCTTGGGATAGGGTACCTGATGAGGAATCTCAAGATGCGCTTCGACTTCGGCGTTATAGTGGACGCTGCGCCCAACTTCATCTGCATAGGCGCGAGCGGGATCGTCTGGGGGAAGATCAAGGTGGTCGGAAAGCAGGGACATGCTGGTTATGGGCACCTGGCAGACAACCCGATCCCGAAGCTAGCGAAGTTAATCGGGCAGATGGAGGAGTTCACGAGATATCGAGAGGCAAAGAGATCTGTTGTCAGCTCGCCGCCAAACTCTCCGAAGGATAGGGTGTGGGGCAGGATCTCGTATACCATAATTGGCGGGGGCGAGAAGGAGAACATCATACCCTCGACCGCTTGGGCAAGCTTCGACATGAGGCTTCTTCCAGAGGAGAAGCCAGCGGACGCAAGCGCCGAAATGGTCCAATTCTTCAATAAAGCCAAGGAATCTCTTGGGATCGAAGCTGAAATCAGCTTCCACAAGCGGGATCCAGGCTTTCTGACGCGCCCGGACGAGAGGCACGTGAAAGAGATCCAGGAAGCCACTTCCAAGGTCTTCGGCTCCCCCCTCCCCCTCGGCGCGTCGCTAGGTGGGGACGACGGCAAGTTCTTAGCAGAGCAAGGCATACCCGTGGTAAGTTATGGCGCGATTGCTGACGACACGCACTTCCATGGGAGCGATGAATTTGTCTACCTGAAGGACTTGAGGGCAGTCCGTGATGTGTTCGTCAACTTGCTTAGATAATGTTAAATAAATGGGGGCGGTTCAAAACCTATGAAGCCTTACATAGTTATTGCCACCATCAACGAGCTGAAGAACCTCGAAGCCTCAAGGGAAGAGTTCATGGAAAATGGAGCAAAGGTAATCATCGTCGACGAAGGCAACGCTCCGATGAGGGCACGTAACGCCAGGATATTGCAAGGGATAAACATTGAATTCTACGGCCCTGTAGAGCGGGCATCTTGGTTCAAGGATCGCTTTGGAATAAACTCGGAGCGATACCTCCAGGTAATCCCTGAAAGGGCGCACGCTGAAACCAGCTTCGGGTTCCTCGTCGCATTCGAGCAGGGTGCCGATTACGTGATAGAGCTCGATGATGATGTGGT
>JANHAI010000154.1 GCA_024464205.1 Candidatus Methanomethylicia archaeon | reverse complement strand
TAGCGTTCGCCATGGAGTGTTACGAGAAGGGCCTTATCTCAAAAGAGGATATTGGATTTGAACTCAAATGGGGAGACGCGGATGCCATAGTGGAGATGGTCAGGCAGATTGGCGAAAGGGAAGGCTTCGGCGCTTTGATCGGGGAGGGAGTCAAGCGGCTTTCTGAGAGGATTGACAAAGGTGCCCAAGATTTCGCGGTCCATGTCAAAGGGCTAGAGGTGCCAATGCATGACCCGCGCGCGTTCAAGGGGATGGGGCTCCAATACGCAACTTCACACAGGGGGGCCTGCCACTTGAGGGGCATGTTCTATCACATTGAGCAGGGGGAGAGGGTCCCAGATCTTGGCATACACAAGCGCTATGAGAGGTTTACCGTGGAAGATAAGCCTCAGCCAGTGATAGCGATGCAGAACTGGCATGATGTTTTGGATTCACTTATAATGTGCAAGTTTGCAATACTCCCGCCTGCATCAGTAGTAGCAATGCTTTCAATGGTCACAGGGCACGATTATAAGCTGCAGGAGGCGATTAAGGCAGGAGAGCGGGCATATAACCTCAAGCGCCTCATTAATATAAGGTATGGCATCGGGCGGAAGGATGACACTCTGCCAAAGAGGATGCTCTCTGAGCCTTTGCCTGATGGTGGCTGCAGCGGAATGGTCGTCGAGCTGGACAAGATGTTGCCTGAATACTACAGGTTGAGGGGCTGGGACGAGAATGGGGTCCCAACTCCATCAAAGCTTGTTGAGCTCGGATTACAGCAGTAACTGGAAAAGATACGTTCGATCTCAAACGTTTGAAACCTGTTGGGAAAATGCGGCACCCCTGAATTGATTGGGGTTAGATCAGAGTGTCTCTATCAATGTGGGAAGGCTTGCGATAGAATCTGTCAAAGCGTCCGGATTTTTGCTTGCTAGCTCCTTATTGAAGATGCCCAATAGTAAACCTATTGTCTTTGTGCCTGCAAGCTTGCCTGCTTCGATGTCTGTCGGCATATCCCCAATCATCACTGTCTCCTCAGCCTTCAAGTTGAGGCGCTTCATTGCAAGTATTACAGGGTCCGGATGTGGTTTCCCCCTCTCAGTGTCATCCCTTGTAACGACGGTTCCAAAATATTTTTCAATTGAGAATCGCTCTAAAATCTGGGTGGCTTCCTTTTCGCTCCTAGTAGTGACTATACCCATCCTGATCCCCTTCGAATGCAGGGCTTCGAGAATCTCCAGGACCCCAGGGAAGAGTGGCGAGTTGTTTGCGATCTCCTTTAATCGTTTGGATGCAAACATGATCAGAAGGAGCTGCTTGTGCGGGGACAGCCCTACATACCTGACCAACCTGTAGAGAAAGGCTATGCCTGCGAAAGGCGATGATCTCTTTATCAAAATGGATCTCAGGTTCTCCGCAACATTGACCCTGCTTTCCTCAGTTAGCTTTACGCCAAGTCTCGAGGTGATCTCCACAAAAGCGCGTTCCATCGGCCTTATGCAGTCAAGCAGAGTCCCATCAAGGTCGAAAAGCACGCCATTTATCAAACATTACACCTGGCAATAGTAGAAAAATATGTGTTGGATAAATACCTTTACATCCTAAAAATGGTCATACAATATAAGCGAGGATTACGATAATTTTAGTAGAGCCCTATAATGAGCGATGGGGTTGTCGAATGTGAGAATAGCTCGAGACTCTAGCGCAGAGGAGCTCACCCCCCTTGCGTTGGCAATCCACTCTATCTGCGGACTCCCGATCACTATGAGATCAAGATGTTGCTTGGGGGTAAGGGTCGAGGGGGGAAAAGTCATAGACGACCATTATACAGGGCCTGTGCTCGAGGAAGTCCTCCAAAAAGGGACTATTGTGAGGAAGGCTCCGGATGAGGGCGTCTACAAAGGAATCCCAGTGATAGTCGTACCTTTGAAGGAGGGAGAGGAGACAATTGCAGCTTTGGGCGTTGTCGACATAACTTATGGCGTTTATAGCGAGGCTACGTTGATTGGCCGAAGGAAGCCTAAGCCATAAATGCATTAAGAAGGTTTTCTAGAGGCGTGAAGATGCCAAGCGCCTGATAGACCCCACGCCAAAAACTATCGCCCATGCGACGCCAAGGTCTATTACGCCTTGAGTCAAATTCATGCTAGATATGAACGTTATGAACCCCCATATTGATCCGAAGAACATGGAATCGATCAATTGTTCGACTGGGACAGAGAAAAAGAGCGGAATGGCCCAATAATAGTTCATGACGCAAGCTGCTCCGCACCTTGCAATTATAGCTAGAGCGGAGGCGAACAAGAACTTGGGGATAGACTTGAAGGTCAAGGACGGATCGTCCTTATTTTTCAGGGGCGTAAGGGCGAGACCTCCAAATACAAGCACCATGGGGACGGTTGCCACAAATTTCATGGTCCCTCCCACGAAGCCTGCGAAACCTATTACGAGAAGCATCCCATACATGCCCAAAGCCACTACAATCGAGTAGCGAGTGCCAATTAAGAAGAAAGTAATCATTATTGGCAGGGCGACAAAGTCAATCGACATTCCCCATGGGACCCTCAATGGTAAAGCCCGGTTAATTAGCTCGAAAATTGCTGTAAGCGCGATCATCGACGCAACTAGAGATATCTTGAATGCCTTGGAGTCCGCCCTTGGCATGCGAATCACGTTCTAACAGACAGACTTTACTTGAATTTAAGAGTATCTACTCATTTTTTAGTATTATTGGGGCTCATCTCTTTGGTCTTGCTTTCCCATACGGGCAGACCTTGATGCAGTATCCGCATATGGCAACAGCAACATCCCCTACTGCAGGGTTTTTCATGAAATTCTCCTTATTCTTTGAGAGCCTTGCTGCACATTTCGCTGGAGTAA
>JANHAI010000153.1 GCA_024464205.1 Candidatus Methanomethylicia archaeon | reverse complement strand
TGACGTTGAAGTCGGATTCTCTACCGACCCTCGTGCCCTCGCATATTAGGATTGGTGCCCCCTTTGCAGCCTTGATGAATCCCTCGGTCTGGCGCCTGTTCCTGCCTGAGAGCCTCAGGTCTCCCGTATAGGCGATGGCGGTGTCCCCCCTCACTATGTAGGCCATGGCGCCATATATGGAATGGTCTACAGGGTGCGGCTCAACCTCCCAACCGATTCTGGCGTCGCCTATCCCGCCCAGTGGCCCCGGCTTGAACGGCTTCCTTGACTTCTCGGAGGAGGGCCTGTTGCCCATGAGCTCGATGATGCCCCTGTGGTTCCCTGCGCAGTAGAAGCCCCTCCCAACGTAGGGGGCAGCCCTGTCAGACGGGAGGACCAGCCTCCCGAACCTCTCAGACGCCCCCCTAAGAGAGGTGTAAGCGACGTTGGATTGCTTGAGGTCGCAGAGTGCCTTGAGGATGGCAGCAGTGATTGCGGAGGCGACTATGGGGATGCTCAGGTCCAGGAGATCGATGTTGCCGCAATGATCCAAGTGGGCATGGCTGAGCAGGACTGCCCTGGGAGAGATCTTTTTGAAGCCAGACGTGTCCAGGTCAGAGGTTATTAGGTCGCCCCTGTAGATGTCGAGCCTTGGGATCATTCCTAACTGGACAAGGTCATGGATCCCCCTCGCATCCCTTTCAGAGAGGAACTCCTGGAAGTACATGTTATACTTCGCAAAGTTCGTGCCGAAGTCCAGGAAGAGGCCGTCCCCCTTCTCCTCAAGGTAGATCTTGTTGCCGCCAATAGTTGCAGCGCCGTCAAAAACCGTTATGGTTGCCATGCCAGGCCACTCACCTCTGGTACGCGCTTCGCCGCTGACCGCGGCCAAACCTTTTAGTTTCGCTGATCCTGGTCCTCGTGATGGCAGGGGGCTTGTACTCGCAAGGCCAGGCTTTCGTCAAGATGCCGCTGCAATGGGGGCACCGCACCTTCTGGCACGACTTGCAGATGACGGATGCCTTGCCACAACTTTCGCATACGAATTCCTCGACAGCGAGGCAATTGGTGCCCTCTACCCGAAGGCCGCAAGATTCGCAAATGCCCGTCGTCAAGAACCTCATCCTAATGCGCCCTACGATAACTTCCTCCATTACATATTTGAACATAGTTAATTTAACTTGTTTAATTTTATCGCCCAGATGCGCAGGGTCAATCTCTTCTTGCCTCGCCGAACCACCCGCTGAGGTGGAGCGTGTTCAGCCCCTTCTCTGTTAGCGATATCCTGCTTCTCCTGCCCTTGTCGACGACCATAAGGAGCCCGCTCGACTCCAAAGGTTTGACGAACTTGTTCTCCAGGACGACGTGGCCATAGGGCTTCGACTTGCCTTCTGGCGAGATTATCCCCCTGCTTCGGCACTCCTCCAGTATCGCCCTCTTGCTCGGTATACGTGCCTCAGCCACGATCTTGAGGAAATCGAGTTCGCTGTCATCTGGGAGCTCTATCGAGTAATGCGGTATGACCTCAATCCTTGAGATTCCGGATGATGCCTGAGGCCTCGATGGGTCGACTTTCTCAACATAGCTTGCGGGGTATGCGTAGTAGGCCGAAACGCCGTCGCGGAATGTCAGCGTTGCGAAATGGGATGCCACCGCCTGTATGCTCCCGCCGGAGGAGATGTTCACGAAGACGTGGTTTTTCAGTTTGAGCTCTTCTTCGATCACTTGCCGGCAGACGTAGATTATCTTGAACAGGTCAAGATCGATCTTGTGAAGCTCGAAAGGCTTCGAATGCCTCTTGAGGTCTTGTATTATTCCCTCTACGCATTGGTCCCCTCTCGCATTCCTCTCCTTCCTAACTATGAGGTGGATGCGCTCCCCCTTCATCTCGAGGAATGGTAAGACGACTCGGTCTATTTCGAACCCGACTGGTGCGATGTGGACCCTCTCGGGGATCTTTACGTTATGCGTCGAATTGTTAACCATAATAATTAAATTAAATTAATTACATTTATGCTTTTTTCTAGTGAAGAGCAGGGGGGTCTTGCCCCCGAGAGGGCGAAGTGGGGGCTGCTTGCTAAAGACCGTGGAATGGTAGTGGTCAGATGGCACGTCAAATGGCATTTTAGAAATTTTCCATCAGGCATCATTTGCGGCTCTAGACACGGGCGCGAATCGTTATATCAGCGCGGATCGATATGTAGAACGCTGAGGGGGATATCAATTAGCATCGAAGAGGTCGAATCGATCAAGAAGAGCTTCAGGATCGTGGACCGCACGGAAGAGCTCAGGGACGCGATAGCGGCCATCAGGGCAAAAAGGAATGTCCTTATCGAAGGGCCTGTAGGGGTGGGGAAGACGGTGATCGCGGAGGCCCTGGCAAGATTCTTCAACCGCCGGATCTTCCGGATAGACGGGGACGAGCGGTATACTGAGCAGAAGATGATAGGCTACTTCGACCCGCCCCTCGTCATGGAAAAAGGGTATTGCAGGGAGGCGTTCCTTGAGGGTCCACTGACCGAGGCGATGTCATCGGGGGGCTTTCTCTTCATCAACGAGCTGAACAGGATGCCTGAGGGGACCCAGAACGTCCTACTACCGGCGATGGATGAAAGGAAAATAACCATACCAAGGATAGGCACGATAGTTGCTAAGGAGGGGTTCGCGGTCATTGCCACGCAGAATCCTGAAGAGTATATCGGGACGAGTCGCCTGAGCGAGGCCATGAAGGACAGGTTCGTCTGGATAAGGTTAGGCTATCAGTCAGAGGAGGACGAGATCGCCATAACCGAGAAGGAGACTTGCGCTGGGGATCCTGAACTGGTCAGGGTAGCTGTCAGGATCGTAAGGAAGACAAGGGGCAACCCTGACATCAGGAGGGGAGCTTCTGTGAGGGGGGCCATAGACATGGTTGCTTTGGTCCAGCAATCCTCCA
>JANHAI010000152.1 GCA_024464205.1 Candidatus Methanomethylicia archaeon | reverse complement strand
AGAAAAAGGATCGAGAAGAGCAGGCTGATTCTCTCGCGCGTGCCTGAAGAAGACAAGGCAGTCTTGTTCGGAAGCGAGAATTATGACGATCTTATTATAACGTGGGGGATCTGCAAAGGTGCCGTAGTCGATGCACTAGATTCAATAAACGAAAGTGACAGGAAGGTTGCTGTGCTTCAGGTCAGGATGATGGAGCCATTCCCTTCAGAAATCGTGAGGAAGTTCACGAGAAGGGCGAGCAGACTCATATCTGTCGAGGGGAACTACATGGGCATGTTGGCAGAATTGGTTGAGGGCAAATGCAAAGTCGATATCCCGAACAGGATCCTCAAATTTACAGGAAGGCTGATATCAGAAGACGAGGTCGTCCATGCTTACAAGAGGCTCAAAGATGAGCCGAGGATAATTCTCGATGGAGGCGAATGAGTTGGCAATGGAATTTTCATCGGATGTCTGGCCGGATTGGTGCCCCGGCTGCGGCAACTTTGGCATATTTACAGCTCTAAAACAAGCCCTTAAGGAGGCGGGGGTAGAAAAAGAGAAACTCATACTAGTTTCGGGAATAGGCTGCAGCGGCAAGATCGCCCATTTCGTGAACGTTTCTGGCGTTCACACCCTCCATGGCAGGGCAATCCCATTCGCGACCGGCATTAAGGCATCAAACCCAACTCTCCATGTGATGGTTCATGGCGGTGACGGGGACTTGCTTGGGATCGGCATGGGGCACTTCGTGGCGCTAGGTAGGAGGAATGCGGAGATACTTGTCGTGGTTCACAATAATGGGGTGTATGGTCTGACGAAGGGGCAGGCATCCCCAACCCTCGCCTTAGGCACCAAGACGAAGTCGCAGGCATTCCCAAACATCAACCAGGCCGTGAACCCAATCCTGTTAGGCATGGCAGCAGGCTATACATTCCTTGCCAGGGGCTACGCTTACAACATAGAGCACCTGAAAAGGCTTTTTGTCGAGGGTTTGAGCCATAGGGGGTCGGGCATTCTTGAGATAATCCAGCCTTGCGTCACTTGGAACAACATAGTGACAATGGACTGGGTCGCGCAGAACACCTATTATTTAAAAGACTGGGATCCTTTGCTAAAGGACTTGGTGCAAGCCAACGAAAAAAAGAAGCGCATTATGGACTTGGAAAACGGGGAGAAGAAGGCACTAGGCGTTTTCTTGAAAGATCTGACGAAGAAGACCCATGCAGAGATGGTTGCATCAATAAACAGAGCTTACCTGGAACACCCTCCAGCTGAACAAAACTTTCTTGCAAACGGAGAGATGCCCAAATTGGACATCAATAGGGTGCTCCAAAAATACAGTCTATAGCCCCCTTTTTTAGTTTCTTTACAGAATTTAAAAACGCCTGAATTTTTATAAGCTGTGGCATTGCACAAGGCGTATATTCAAGCATTCGTTATGCATGCGGAGGAGGGGTATATTTGTTCGGAGATTACCGCAACATTGGTAACGAAGGCTTGCTTATAATCGCCTCTACGATCATGCCATCGATAGCCACTGGCATGTTCTTCACCGATCTGGCCTACTTCCTGACCAATGTCCAGGGCTTCTCCGATCTCTTCATGGGCAGCATAATAATGGTAATGGGCGTTTCGATGGTAGCCCTGAGCCTTCCTCTAGGCATGGTGTCCGATTATTTCGGCAGGAAGGGAATGCTGATGTTGTCGAACGCGATAGCCAGCATCTCGATAATGTTGTTTGCAATAACTGTTGACCAATCCGCACTCATCGGGGCGGCAATCCTCATGGGCGTTTCCGAAGCCGGATGGTCGGCATCAGGCAGCGCTTTCTTGGCAGACAAAGTATCTGACAGTAGCAGGACGCCAGCATTCTCTCTGATGAGCTTTGTAGGGGGTTTGGCATTTGGTATTGGCAGCTTCACCATCCCTGCAGTAATTGTATTCGAGGGGCTGGGGTACAACAATAAGGACGCCCACATCATCTTATACATCGCAATCGGCGTGTTGAGCCTCATTTCGACACTCATCCTGCTCAAGGTCAAGGAGGAGAAAACCAAAAAAAAGAGGAGTATCAGGGAATTGCTGCCGAGGAGATCTAAAGGGATTCTGATAAAATATGTATCGGCCGGATTCCTAATTGCATTCGGGGCGGGCATGGTGGTTCCCCTCATGACACGCTGGTTCAACCTTGCATACGGGATTACTGATGCGATCAGCGGGCCGATAATCGGTATCTCAGACCTCCTCATTGGGCTAGCCTGCTTGACTGCCCCTGCTTTGGCCAGAAGGATGGGCTTGATCAAGGCGATCGTTGTGACCCAAGGGATATCGACTCTCTTCATGTTCTTGACGCCTCTCTCTTCAACATACATTATTGCGAGCGTCGTTTACACCATCAGGGCATTTCTTATGAATATGGCCAACCCCCTCCAGCAATCGATGATAATGGGGCTCGTGGTAAAAGAGGAGCGGGGGGCAGCCTCTGGAATAAGCTCGGCGCTATGGAGGCTCCCAAACGCATTTAGCACGTCGATTGGGGCGTGGCTTATGGGGCTGGGGTTGCTCGCAATGCCCTTCTTCTTGGCAACTGCCCTCTACATCGTTTCAATTCTGATATTTTGGGCGTTTTTCAGAAATGTGGCGTTCCCGGAAGAAAAGGAGTATATCAACCTGAATGGTAACTAGCTTTTTTAAGGATTCTCTTGTAAGGTACTGCCCGAAGTCCCGCTACTGGAGGGGCGAGGCATCAATCAGACTGTTTTTACACATAGAAAAGACGGATCATCCCAATACTGATTTCTTGATAATGACGGCATTGTGCTCGCATGCCTCATGGCAAGAATAGCAGGTAATGCATTTTTTACGGTCGACAGTTGGGAAAGGAGACATACTGATGGCTTTCGTAGGGCATATGCCCTTGCATTCGCCACATTTTGTGCACCTGCTTTTATCGAA
>JANHAI010000151.1 GCA_024464205.1 Candidatus Methanomethylicia archaeon | reverse complement strand
CCCTATCTGCACCGCCGCCCGTGAACTCGATTGGCACTGCAAAAACGTCTCTGTATGAGAACCACGAGTCGCCCATAACGCTGACCTCCTCCAATGAAACTTCAACCGAAATCCCGCTGAATGCCTCGAGGGTCGCACATTTCACAACATTTGATGCCTCACCTTCGCCAACGAAGTTCGTCGCTGTTACATAGTAGTAGTATAGGCTGTCGCCCGTCGCCCCATCATCGAGGTACGACTGAACGCTGCTCCCCACTGTCGCAATCGCCTCGCCGGATCCAGGTGCAAGACCGCGGTAGACCCTGTATGATTCTATAGCGTAGCTCCCAATCTCGGCAGGCGCTTCCCATTCAAGGTATATCGAGGTCGCTCCCCCGCTGGCCCTCAAGTTAAGGGGGGCTGATGGCGCCAATGGAGGAGCCTTCATCTCCTGAACGATCGCCGAGCGATCGAGCGCAACGCTGAAGATCTTTAACTCGTCTATCGTCCCGTTGATGTAATTCTCGTATGTAGGCATCCTCATTGATCCGACAAAAAGATCGAGCCCGTTAAGCGACCTCTCAAGGCCGACTTCAGTCTCTGCCTCCAGGTATCCGTTCACGTAGAGCCTCAGCACGTGGCCATCATAAGTCCCAGCCACATGGTACCATATGCCCTCGATTATGTCGGTCGTCCCAGTCGCCCTGTAGATCTCTCCCCCCTCATTGATGTAAAACTGGAATAATTCGGGGTCCCTTCCTGTCTGCTCGAGAGCCAAGAAGCCTGGGATGGTGTCGTTGTTCCCTTTTGCGAGTATCGTAGAATCCGGGTTCCCCTTGTATGAGGACGGCGACGGGAAGCCATCGAACTTGACCCACGCCATCAAAGTGATCGAAGACCTCTCGATGCTCACGGATGCCGGTATCCTCAAGTAATCCCCGGCGCCATTGAACTTCAGCGCAGACCCGAACTTTCCTGGCACCCATTGGCACCCGACTATGGCCCCATCCCTGCTTATCCTGGTGTGGTCCCGGGCGATCGAGCCTGCCCCCTCGTCGAGCTTCCAATAGCCCACCAGCGTGCTCGCGTCGTAAGCTATGTCCTCGGGGCTCTTCGCGGAGCTGTAGACCCTGGCCTCGTCGATCGTCCCCCTGAAGAACGTACTGGTCCCAAGGTAAGACGAGCCTATCGTGAGCATATATGTGCCCTGTGCATATAGCTCGCCAGAGGCCAGCTCCACGCTCTCGAGCGCGCCATTTACATATATCCGCAAGCTCCCGCCATCGTAAACCCCAGCGATGTGGTACCACTTTCCTGCCTCCCAAGTTCCCGTAACCGTGCTTACTACCGCCTCTTGGGGCCCTCCTGTGCCAAGGAATACCTTGAATGAGATCTCGCCATTCCCAAACCTGTTGAACGCGAGACCGTACTCGTTGCCCTTCTCCAGCATGTATGCTGCAGGACTTGAGCTGTCCAAGGTGACGGTCGGGAGGATCCACATCTCGACAGTTATCTTGTCCCCTCTGATGGAAAGGCTCTCTGAATTGAGGACCCTGAGGTAATCGTTAATTCCGTCAAACCTTATTGCCTTCCCTATCCGTCCATCCGTCCAAGAAGGAGAATTCCTGAGGAGGGCATTATTCCCCATGCCGCTGCTGTCCCCAGCAACCTGGCCTGATCCCTCGTCCATCTTCCAATACCCAGCAAGGGTGTATTCGCCCCTCACAATAGATGGAGAGAGTGACCAGATCTGGATGATCAGAACCGCCACCAAGGCGAGAACAGCAGCTTTCTTCTCCCTGTTCAAATAAAATCCCCCTTTTACCGGACCCGTATATGAAAAGATCGTACAAGTTACTATCTTCATGCCATTTCTATTAACCTTTTTTCCATATCGTGTGATTTCCAGTCACTTCCCGAAGAGAGATGCGCAATTCTGATATCCAAGCACATCTTGAATCAACTCTAGCCAAAGGGGTAGCGGCATGGGCAACTCGTTATGCATGAAGGTAAGGAAGGAATATGGGGAGAAGGCTAGGGTCCTGCTCTCTGCCCAAGGTCTCCTGGACCGCCAGCGGAAGATAAAGCCCGAGGGGATGTGGATCCTCATACCCCTGTTGAGGCCCGTCGATGCAAGCATTTCAGGAAAGCTAGGATGCTTAGGTGATGCGGAGGTCATTGAAGCTGAGTTACCGCCTGCGCAGTCGCGTTCAAAGACCCTCGAGAGCATCTTGAGGGGCTCGGTCCCGGATGGACTCGCGGAGCTCCTTCCAAAGTCTTATGATGCTATAGGTGACATAATCGTCCTCGAATCGCTCGACCCGCAGCTGGCGCCGTACAAGTCTGAGATTGGCAGATCCCTTCTGGAGATCAACCCGGGCGCAAAGACCGTACTCCTGAAGTCAGGTAAGGTTGATGGCAAGTTCAGGGTTCCAAGCCACGAGCTGCTCGCAGGCGAAGACAAGAGGGCGACCGTCCATCTGGAGCACGGCATCCGCCTAAAAGTCGATGTCTCGAAGGCATACTTCTCGCCCAGGCTTGGTAGCGAGAGGCACAGGGTGGCGGGGCAGGTCGCCGACGGTGAGACTGTTGTGGACCTCTTCGCAGGCATAGGGCCCTTCTCGCTCATGATCGCAAAGCGGTCCAAGGCAAGGGTATACTCCATAGACCTCAACCCTGAGGCGATCTCGCTACTCAAAGAGAACATATCTATGAACAAGCTCCGTGGGGAGGTCATACCGATCTTGGGGGACGCTGCCGAGGCAGCCGAGCGGCTTGGGCGCGTCGCTGACAGGGTGATAATGAACCTCCCAGGCTCCTCCCTCGATTTCTTGGGATCCGCGTCAAAGGTTCTGAAGGCAGAGGGGGGCATGATCCACGTATACGTCTTCTCTAGGGGGGACGCAATCCGAGAGGCATCTGCCCAGTTCATGGATGCTTCAGTGAACCTCTTCAGGAGGCGCGAGATAAGGATCGCAAGGCTGGTGAAGCAGGTGGCGCCAAGGGAGTGGCAGGTGGCATTGGA
>JANHAI010000150.1 GCA_024464205.1 Candidatus Methanomethylicia archaeon | reverse complement strand
ATTACACCCAATATGCATAAAACCTTATTCTTATCTAAAGCCATTTGGGGGTCCGTGGCCTAGTCTGGATTATGGCGGTGGCCTTCGGAGCCACAGGCCCTGGGTTCAAATCCCAGCGGACCCGCCAATCCCCTTGCTGAATTTTAAAAATCGCATTAAGTTATTTTAAAATCTAAAAAAAATGCGATGTTTCAGAACCGTCGATGGTTGAGGTCGCCTAGCAAGCACGTGACGATGGCGGAGCGACCGTCGGTAAAAGTTGTAGGCAAACGGTCTCAATGAGACTCTTTCGAGGCTCACTCTAACGCCTGGAAAACAAGGCTACTTCCCGCGCAGGATCTCCCGGATCTGATTAAGCATCGCCCTCAATGCCGTGACCTTTTTGATTATGTATTCCTTGTCCTGGTCATCTAAATTGCCGTATGCCTTGAACCTCTCTGGCATCAGATCGTCAAGAAGTATTTCGATCTCAATCAAGGTACTCGATATGGATGCCTTTACCGAAGTTTTCTTCTCCTCAAGATCATACCTATTCTTAAATAACGACAATTCCTCAAGCATCCTCTCAATCACTTTGGAGGTACGGAAAGCCTCATCGGGGTCCACGTCCATCACTGAGGCGTTAAGTATGCTTTTCGGCATCTCTTGGTTAAGGGTGGACAATATTTGGCTCAACCGCACCTCCATTATCAGGAGGCTGCTCCTCAGTGCGTTCTTATTGCTTTCTTTTATAGGGCGCCCCTCCATTAAGCCTTGTTTGTGAAAACGTACCTCTTGAATAGTTCGTCGACAATTTCATGACCCCATCCATCCCACTCGTCTCTCGCGCTTATGTCCATTAACCCGTTCGTCTTGCACAACGCCTTTAACCTCCTGTTAATCTCAAGCGAAATATTCAGCTTCATTGTAATTGCCTGATTGATCATGAAGTATTGGTATGCCTGAAATCGAAGAACTGCATGTTTGGAATCTATTTTAGGCAGATCCTTGTCCCTCTCTTGCCTCAGCCTCTCCAAGGCACACTCGTCCTGGGAATCGAGACCGTATTCTATGAGCACAGGCAGCGCATCATCGGCGAAAAGCCCTTTGTCAGCGATGAAGCTTTTTAACCTCTCAGCAAATTCGAATGGCAAGCTGATCTTGATCCTGATTTTTTCAGCCGCCGTCCTGTGTTCAATGGCATTGTTGGTCCCCAAGGAGGCCGGCACCTTGAGGTCTCTGGTCGGCTCCTTCAACGGACATCCCTGCCAGATTGTACTTGTATGCCCTTGCTCCGGAGAAGGGCGTCAAGCTCTTCATTCTGCTTCTCTATCGCATCGAGCAACTCATAGTCCCTCTTATACCTCTTAAAGTCCTCTTCCAAAATTGCCAAATCTTGCTTAAGTGACTTGTATGCCATAAGCCAATAGTTCTCCATCCCTCTTTCCAAGAGCGATCTTACTCCATCCTCAAAGGGCAGCGAATTTCTTTGGCAATGATCGACTAACCTGCGGTAAGTCGATTCTCCAACGACAAGCTCGATATCGGCCAGCGGATTCTTACTGCTGATTGGATGACCAGGTGACTTTTCATCGCGATTTCTTCTGGAAGCTCGCATGGACTGCCCCTCACTTGTGCGTATATGTAGAAGCTATCAGCCACATGCGCAATCGCGAGGGCGGTTAAGGGCGAGCTTCATCGCCAAGAACAATAGCTATTGAAAAACATAATAAATTTTTCTGTGGGCATGGAAGGGGATTTTATTGGGCGCATTATTGGAGATGCCTAGAAAGAATGCAAAGAGTATAAATATTGGATGCGTGCTCTTTTTGTGCTATCGGTGATGGTGTCCACCTCGGCTTGGCCTAAACCGCCTTTACATGGCTGATGACGCCTATCAGAGATGATCCAATATGGTGGACCTGTACGCTGTTGCCTTAGTTTCAACCGCGATAGCCATAGCTGCAATACTCAGCGTAAGATTCAGCATCTCCTCAGCAATATTCGAGGTGGCAGCGGGGATCGTTCTGGGAAATTTTCTTGGGGTGACTATTGATGGTTGGCTTGATTTCTTGGGCACCTTTGGTGGTCTGATGCTCACGTTTTTAGCCGGCGCTGAAATAGAAACCCGCCTAATGAAAAAAAACTTGAAAGTCAGCCTTGTGGTTGGTACGATGTCTTTCTTGGCCCCCCTGATAGGCGAATTCTTCTTCTTTATGATCTTCACAAATTGGAATATAACCACGATCATGATTGCCAGTTTGGCGCTGACGACAACTTCAGTGGCCGTGGTGTATGCAGTTTTAACTGAGTATGACCTCCTAAAGCTGCAACTGGGAGGATTGATCATCTCAATAACATTCGTGAACGATATACTGACTTTGATAGGGGTGAATCTGCTGAGCCCCTCACTCAATTATTTCACGATACTGTTCATTGGACTCATAGTCTCAATGGCGCTGATCCTTCCCCGTCTCCTAAAAAAGGTCATCGCGTCCTACGGAAGGAGATCCGTCGAAATAGAGTTGCGCATCATACTCGCATTGATACTTCTCATGGCGCTTGTTGCTGACGCCGGGAAACTGCACGCCGTCTTTGGCGTCTTCCTCTTCGGCTTCCTCTTTGCTAACAGCATTCAGAAGTACGACGAGATTCGGTCAAAAATCAGGACGGTCACGTTTGCCATTCTGTCCCCTGCTTTTTTCATAAAGGCAGGCCTTCTCATAGACCTCCAGATCGTCATCAACTCATGGACGCTCATCATAGGCGCATTAGCTGCCAAGCTTATCTCAAAGATCATTGGGACATACCCTCTGACGAGGAAGTGGATCCCAGAAGGCGCAGCGTTCTCGACGCTGATGCTATCAACGGGTCTGACGGTGGGCACTATTACCGCCACTCTGGGGTTCGAGCTGGGATTCTTGACTAAGGACCAGTTCACTCTAGTCGTATTGGGGGTCATAATGAGCGCGATAGTGCCAACGCTAATCGCAAAGAGGTTCATGCCAAGGAAGTTGTGATAGTTT
>JANHAI010000149.1 GCA_024464205.1 Candidatus Methanomethylicia archaeon | reverse complement strand
GTTCCGCTTGTATATCAGCCCCAGGTATGTCTCGCCGTAGAACATTGGGAGGCAGCTAGAACGGAGCTCGAGCATGAGCTTTGCGGCCTTCCGGATCGAGGTGTCATTTGAGACTGTGGTCGGGAACGCGTGCATCACGCCCGATATGTAGATCGATTCAGGGGCGACTGCCCGGAGCCGCTGCGCCCCTATGCGGAAGAGCATGTCCCTGTAAGTGACTGAGCCGATTACCTTCCCGTTCTCTCCTACGCAAACGCCTTCCAGATCCTGCTTGTTCATTATCTCTAATGCGTCAAGAAGCGGCCTGTTCTTGCTCAGGACAGGCACTTCTTTCAAAATCACATCTGTCAGTTTCATTTTTTTCATTCACCCTTTGCCAAAGCTTTAACAAAATCCGACTTCACTATTATGCCGGCGAGGCTGCCCGTTGGGGAGACGACCGGCATGCCGCCGATCCCGTTCTCGACTATTGCTGCCGCAGCAAGAGCTGCGTCTTGGTCAGCGCTGACCGAGAGGGGGTCTCTGGACATTACCTCTTCGACGGTGGGCAAGGCGTATATTCGTGTGCGGACGAGCTCCTCTTCTTCGTAAACGTTACCCTTCAGGAACGGTTCAGATCCGCGGTATGGCCTAACAAAGGAGAGGTCGGTCTCGGTGATTATGCCTACCGGCGTCTCCCCTTCGACGACCACGACGCGATCGATGTTCTTCTCATCCATCAGATCCATGGCGTGGAAAACAGAGTGGCTCCTGTGGAGGACCGGTGTCTGATCCAGCCCCCGCGCAAGATCCTTCACTGCGTAGGTGCCCTTGTAGGCTTCAGCGAAGCGCTTCGTCATGTCTGTCTTTGTCAATATGCCGACAAGGTTCCCGCCCTCGTCCACAATTGCCAGGCTGCTTATGTTGTTCGTCGCCATGGCGATCGCTGCGTCCCTTACGGAAGCCCCTTCCACGAGAGACCTGACTGGGGCGCTCATCACTTCGGAGGCTGTGATCGCGCTGAGCTCTCTCCTCCTGAATTTGTAGTCGCTGAGTGCCCTAATGATGTCCCTCTTCGTGAGTATGCCAATCGGCTTCTCCCCTTCTGCAACGATGACCCTCGAGATCCTCTCCCTCAGCATCACTTTCCTAGCATATGCGATATTGTCGCTTGGCCCGATGACGATGACCGGGCTCTGCATGAAGTTCTTCACGTTGATCGACATCACAATCACCACTCCTGCTCCTGCAGATCATTCCCCAAGATAGAGGTTAGGGAATGCATCCTTGTTGTTAACTTTTTCGCCTTTCAAGACTCTTGCTCCAGCCTACACTCCTCACAAAGGAATTGCCCATTGACCTCGCTTAGCGTATCCGACCACTCTTCGCAGCTGTCGCAGTAGCCAGCGAGTAGCTCGCCTTTCCTGGATGGCAGCAATCGATTCCTCGTAGCCTCCGTCAGGACCTCGATCAGTTCTGGCGCCGTGGACAGTATGTCCCGGGAGGTTATTATCCCGACCATCTCGCCCTTTGAGACCACCACGAGCCTGCGGACCCTGAGCTTGGCCATCTTCCGGGCAGCCTCCATCACCTCTGTCTGCGGGTCTGTTACGGAGACAGGCGACGACATGATCTCCCTTGCTAGAACCTTCTCGGGGTTAAGCCCCCTCGCGATGACGCGCTCCACGAGGTCCATCTCCGTTATTATGCCGACTGGATGGTTTTCGCGCGTGATGATCACTGATCCTATGAGGTTCCCGCTCATCGCTTTGGCGACTTCTCTGGCGGTAGCGTCCTCAGGAAGAGTGATGAGTTTCTTGGTCATTAGATCTGCAACAAGAACCCTAGCGCGTATGCCAACCATTTGGAGCCCCGTGTTAATATGGTGATTTCCTGTATTTATATTGAAAGGTTAATCAACGGCGCAGCCCCCAGTCGGGAGGGTCGCCATGATTTCGGCATCCGAGATGGCTTTCACGATGCGCGCCCCATCCTCAGGGAGGCTTCTGGACAATGCCTCCTTGATCCTCTTGGGGAGCGCCGCCCCTTCGATCTCGCCAGGGCGGATTCTGACGTATGCTGAAGCGTTTGACTTGACGAACGCCTCTGAGCCTATAATAAGCCTGAAGCCCCCCTCCTCGATCTGGATCCCCAGGCAAACCGAGAGGGGGACGCCGCGGAGGTAGTTCCTCTCACCGTAAATCATGAATGCCCCCTTCCCAAGATACTCACCTGAAGGAGGGGTCTTTGTCACCTGTTCGGATCGCACCCAATAGGCATCGGCGGCGGTGATCCCTGATTTCCATGCCCTTGAGTATGCTACGGCCAAAGAGGCCGCGGAGGCAAGGGCCTCATCTGTGGGGGGTCTGCCTTCAGTCTTTATTATCACTGCCGAGCCCCCAGGCACGTCTGCGTGAACGAAGATGTCGTCTGGGCCCATGTGCTTCTTCACGAGGACCTCGTTCTGAGTCGAGTCCTTGCCGCTGAGTATGAGCTTCCCATCCGTCGTCCTGCTCCACCTGAACCGCTCGTACCACTCCTTCTTTAGCGCCCTGGCGAAGATCGGGGGTTTGACATCCATGAGACCAGCCCGTGCTTTTCCTAATTTGCCCTCCGTCTCCTTCAGTGCCGCCTTTAATCCCTCGAGCTTTTTCGCAGCTTCTTTTGACTTCTCGAAGTAGGCTTCGGCGTTCTTTGCAGCGGAGATCTTGAAGTCTATAAGGACCTCTTTCCCTCCAATCGACACCTTTGCTGTGCCTTTGGAGGGATCGATCGAGGCTATTCTCGCTGCGAAGCTCTCCTTCATGATATCCCCCCAGCTCACCCCCCTCTTCCTTGCATCGAGTATCCCCTCTACTATCCCCTGGACTGCCGCCATGTTTGACTTGAGGGTGAGCCCTGTCTCCAAATGGGTTCTCCTGTCCTCCTCGAGCTGCTTTATGTGCGAAGCCTGCATCTCTCGCACTGCTTCGAGCTTCGCTATCTCTTCCTCGATTGGGGATCGCCTTTTCGCCCCGATGAGGTCCGATTT
>JANHAI010000148.1 GCA_024464205.1 Candidatus Methanomethylicia archaeon | reverse complement strand
CAGTGATACCGCCTTTCCAAGGTTTTTGGGCGTTGATGGCAGCAGGTTACAAAATCTCAGAGACCTTCAGGGAGCCGATGAAGGGGGCTCACGCCCAGATGGCGATGCTCGAGAAGGCGCCATTCGATGGCTTCGAGGTGATCTGGGACTGGCTCTCGCCGGTTGAGGCTTGTGGGTGCAAAGTCAACGTCCCGGACGACGGCAACCCGATAACTATGGAGAGGGTCGTGAAAACTATTGATGACGCAGAGAAGCTCCAGGTCCCGGACATAGGGAAGCATGCCAGATCGGTGAGCGACTTCGAGGTTGCGAGGGCACTCGTCGACAAGTACGGTAAAAGCCACTATACGTATGCGACGCTCGCTTTGCCATTCACTCTCGCAGGCGAGCTGAGGGGGGTCGAGGCGTTAATGCTGGACATCCTGAAGAAGCCGCAGCTGGTCCACAGGCTGTTGGACTTCTCCTCAAAAGTCCTGCTGGAGTACGCGAAGGCGGCAAAGGAGACTGGAGTGGATGCCATATTCTGGTGCGACCCGACAGCATCTGCGGATCTGATATCGGCTAGGCACTTCAAGGCTTTCGCGGTCCCTTACATCAAGGGGCTAGTGGCGAAGACAAAGGAGATGGGGCTCGGGGCCTTCCTCCACATCTGCGGGAATACGACGGACAGGCTTGATTCGATACTAGAGATCTCGCCACACCTGATGAGCGTTGACACAAAGGTAGACCTTGCGAATGCGAAGAAGATCCTCGACAAGAGGGTTGCCCTCATGGGGAACGTCAACACTTCCAACCTCCTCCTGAAGAAGCCCGCCGAAATAATAGCTGAGGCTAAGGAGTGCATCTCGAAGGCTGGGAGGATCGGGTACGCCCTGGGGGCAGGATGCGACATCCCAATCGGCTCCCCTCTGGAGAATGTCAGGGCGCTATGGGATGCCCCGAGGCAGTGAGCGCGCCCGCAAAGGGCGCCAATTCACCCCTTTTTTAGTCCACCCAATCCCCTGATCGGCATTCGCCAATATGGTGGAGGCGCCCTAACTTTGCTCGGCGCCGTTTGCATCAGCGGCATGGGGAGGTCGAACTACTTGTTCCCGTCCAGCCCTATGACCTGGCTCATCTGCCAGCCTGCTGTTCTCGCCAGCGGCCTCCCCGAGGCGGTAAGCGCCAGTGCGATAACCATCTCGTCTTCTTTTGGAGCGTCTGGCACGCTTATGGTCATGGTATCGAAGTGGGAAACCACCCATATCGCCCTCTTAAAGACTAGTGGCAAGTCGATCGGCGTGCCTGGCCCGCCCATCTTGCAGGTGGATGGTATTATCGCCTTGCAGTAATCAACCCCTCCCAGGGCTTTCCTGACCGGGGCGCCAAACTTCGGGTGGATTATCGCATGCGGGTGCTCGATCTCCCCAGCAGAGCCGACTATGGCACCCTTTCCATAGCCCTCGATTTTCTCTTTTGCGTCTTCCTGGCTGATGCCGAGCGCTTCGAGCGCCCTGCCGACAAGGATTCCTGCAAGCTGCTCGCCGTAGTCGAAGAACGAACTCAGGTCTTCAACGTACCTTCCCGCAAAAGGGTTCTTGATCACTGCTATCGCAGCGCCCTTCACTGCGGGCTGCGCCAGCTTCTTGTCTCCCTCAACCAGCGTCTCCTCTACTACTGTCACAACTTTCCGGATTGGGAACTCCATTGCCATTTGATCCCCTCACTGTAATTATGCAGCGATAGTATTTGGGGTTATGGAATGCCAGGGCGCTCAGGGCGTGCGCCATCTGATCAGCGCTCCTGAGAGCCAAGCGATACTCTAATCCTGCATGATGGGGTTTTCAGCTCAGACATGCCTTACAGCCAGCCCCGATCATTCGGGGCAGCCCAATGAATCAACGCAAATTACAGCAGGACGAGCGCGACTGAGCCAACGGCAAGGCAGTAGAAGCCAAAGAGGAATAAACGCTCTGAGAGGAGGGCTTTTTTCAGGAGGGCGATCGCCAAGTACCCGACTGCTGCTGAGACGATTACGCCGACGACAGATTCCAGCAGGAGGCCGGCACTGATCAAATCCCCTGCCTTCATTGCCGACGCGCCGATGAGGGCGGGAATGGAGAGGAGCATCGAGAACTTGAAGGCGTCCTCCTTCTTGATGCCGAAGAGGAGCGCGGACGAGATGGTGGCTCCGCTCCTCGATATGCCTGGCGCGACTGCGATGCCCTGGAAGATGCCGATTATGGCAGCTCCAGTCGCACCAAGCTGCTTTTTGCCTTTGCCCCGTTTGGTAAGGAACAGCAGCGCTGCACTTGCGAGGAGGCCTAAAGCCACAGATCTGCCAGTTATGAAGATGCCTTCATATTGGCCGATCAAGAGGCCTATCACAGCCGTGGGGATCGACGCGATGACAATGTACACCGCAATCATGAAGTCCGGATTCAGCCTGCTCGGCTCAAGTAAGGACTTCAGGATGGACCAGATCTCTTTCCTGAAGAATAGGGCGACAGCAATGAGCGTTCCCAGGTGGAGGACAATGTCGAACGCCACTGGGACTTCGATTCCCATAAGTTGCTGCGCTATGAGGAGGTGCCCTGAACTGGAGATAGGGAGCCACTCGGTTATTCCTTGGAGGGCTGCCAGGAGAGCCGCCTGTATCAAGTCCATCGGCGCGGGTCACCTTCCTTAATACGATTCCTCAAGCGGGGGCGCTTCTGGGAGTACATCATCAATCGCCACATGAATGCACGACTAGGACGAGGCAACTTGCGTTGTTGACCACGGTGTTGGCGACGCTCCCCATGAGGAGCTCCCTTATCCGGCTCTTGCCTTTGGCGCCAATCACGATCAGGTCTGCAGATTCATCCTGAGCGATCTTCGTTATCCTGACGCCCGGGTTCCCGACCGAGAAGTCGATCTTGATCTTCGGCTCTATGCCGCACGATCTTGCCAGTGAAGCGGCTTCGGCGAGTATCTGCCGGCCTGCTTCCTCGAGCTGCTTCGAGGCTATCGGCATTCCGCTCAGCTCTGTGGT
>JANHAI010000008.1 GCA_024464205.1 Candidatus Methanomethylicia archaeon | reverse complement strand
CCAGCTGCTGAAGCAGCGTTGGCTATAGAAGCCCTGAAGGCTTTCCCCCCATCACTCGGATAGGTCACCGAAGAAGATATGCCGTATTTCTCTTTTGCAACCTTTCCTTCCTGCTCATCCTCGAAGACAAATTCGTCGAAGCCCATCTCCTTGAGATCGTGGATCAATATCTCAAGATCGCCGGATGAGCCCGTCCTCTCGAGGACCGAGAGCTGATCGACCGCCTCCTCTGGGGAGGGGAATGCCCTCCATTTGATAAGCTTCAGATCATCGTTATAGGCGAAAAACCCCATGTAGCTGTCGACGATGTAGCACCTCAAAACCCTACACCATTTCCACTTTATTTGCATGCACATTAATAAATGTCGGGATGTTCGCCATGGAGATTGTGCTCAAGCCGCTTCAGAAGGCGAGGGAGGGGAGGGCTCGCCTTTGAATCCGGTGCAAACGAGGTATACCTCTGAGCTTGTGTCCCTGGAAGCAGCTGGCTTGCAGATCCTTACGTTCCTGAAGAGGCGCACTGTCTCGTTCTGGAAGGACTTGAATTCGGAGCCCATGAGGACTTTTATGATCATGCTCCCGTTCCTCTTAAGCAGCATCTTTGCGCTCTCGAGAGCCATCAATGCAAGGCCAATCTGCCTTGAATGGTCGACGTCATGGACGCCAGTGAACTTTGGGGCCAAGTCAGAGACGATGACGTCGAGCTTGCGGCCGGCGATCGAGTATATCTTTTCGCGGGTCTCTGGGGAGGCGATGTCCCCCTGTATCAGCTTCACGTTCTCGAAAGGGAGGGGCCTTATCGGAGATATGTCGATCCCGATCACCAAGCCATCGCTGCCGACAAATTCTCTCTCGACTTGGAGCCAGCCCCCAGGGGCTGCGCCCAAATCAGCTACAGAAGAGCCCCTGCGCAATATGTGGTACTTCTGAGCGATCTCCTTCAGCTTAAGTGCTGACCTCGACCTATATCCTTCCCTTCGGGCTGCACGGTAGTAATAATCCCCCAACACGCTATCCTTCTTTGGCATCCCCATCTCCACTCTGCGAGCTGATTTTCTTTAGCTCCTCCTGCTTTTTCATCTTTATCATCTCGTTTCTGAGCGAGATGGTTAGCTTGGGGCACATCTCAGGAGATATGGGGAGACCCATTCCGCATTTGGAGAGGTCATGGCAAGTGAAGCAGCAGCACCACAAAATGTCGTCAAGCTCTATCTTTGGCTTTTTCTTCAGCAATATTACTTTGAAGGTCTTCCTTCCACCGTCGCTGTATGGCTCCCTGAGGATCAGATTGCGCTTTGCCATCTTTGCAAGTGACCGAGAGACCTCCCTGCTGCCGGAGTCCAGAATCTTCCACAGCTCGCTCTGCAGGATTACGCCTTCTGGACTATTCTGAAGCAGCAAGAGTATCTTTTCCTCTAGATCACTGGCCATCCAGCGCACCCTTATATCAAAAAAGGCATTATTTGACTATAAATATATCTCAAGATCGAGCTTCTCGAGGAGCTCCTTGTAACGATTCCTTACAGTTACTTCGGTCACTCCTGCGGAAGTCGCAATGTCCCGTTGGGTGCGCTTCCTTTCCAGAAGGACGCTCGCTATATAGACCGCTGCTGCTGCCACGCCTGTCGGTCCACGACCAGAGGTGAGACCTTCGCTGCTTGCGAATTTTATTATTTCGACGGACTTCCGCTGAACTGCCCCGTCAAGGCTCAGTTTCGTTATTAGTCGTGGCACATAATTTACGGGGTCTGTCGGGAGCACCCTGATGGTCAATTCGCTCGACACGAACCTGTAGCTCCTTGCGATCTCCTTCTTGTTCGCCCTTGAGACCGATGCAACTTCGTCAAGCGTGAGTGGAACGTTGTATTTCCTGCATGCGGCATAGAGGGCTGCACCGGTCATGCTCTCAATAGATCTGCCCCTTATCAGCTGACTCTCGACCGCCTTCCTGTAGAGGAGTGCTGATGCCTCCCTGATGTTTCTAGACAGGCCGAGCTGCGAGGACATTCGCTCAAGCTCCGAGAGTGCAAAAGCGAGGTTGCGCTCCGATGCGTCGGAGACCCTTATGCGCCTCTGCCATTTCCTTAGCCGGTAGATCTGCGCCCTCTTCTTGGATGTAAGCGATTTACCGTAGCTGTCCTTGTCCCTCCAGTCGATCATCGTAGACAGACCTTTGTCATGTATCGTGAGGGTGACTGGGGCCCCGGCCCTGGAGCGCTTGTCCCTCTGATCGCTGTCAAAAGCACGCCATTCGGGACCAGGGTCCAGGAGCTTGTCGCCTAGGACCAGCCCGCATTCTGTGCAGGTGACCTCTGCCCTCTCATAGTCCCTTACTAATGTCCTTGCCCCGCATTCCGGGCAAGTAAGCGCCTCTACACGACCCTGGAGATCAGAAAGATCTCTTTGGGTTGTATCTTCGACTTTTTCTAAATTGTCTTGCATCTCTATCTTCCACAAATATCTCCACATCCGACACATGTTTGCCCGGGAAATCTCGCCAAAGCTTTACCGAAACATAAGGGCGACCCACGGGACCGAAGACGTCTATGACGTTCCCGATGGGGCCCCTCCCTTTTATGACCACTTTCGATCCTATTCGAGGTGGCTCTGTTGACTTCACGGTCAGAAGACCGCTCCGACTAATATGCAAAGCAACCCCAAGGTAACGCAAATGACCATCTCCAAGCAGTCAGGAACATGGAGGTAATCATCGACCTTCGTTATATTCTTTACCTTAAATATTACCCTTTTTAAAATCGGGTGAAAATTCATTGCTTCCTGAGCTTCCTTTTGCGAATTATTGCTGCCGAAATCTCCTTCAGAGTTTGTAGCTTCTTGCCTTTCTTGGCTATCACGACCCTCCCTGGTTTGTCGCCCCAAGCAGAAGGGTGCTTTTTTCCTGCCTCCAATGAAGGGTTCAGCGACAGTTCCTTGCATGCCTCCAGGATCTCCTCTACCTGCGGGGATTCCACGGCGATGTTCCGCGGGATCCTTCTACCCTTGGCGCGGCTTTTTGTTGAATCAAGGTACATCGGCCAAATGACGGTAGAACTGGATCTCTTGCTCATGTGAGGCACTCTTCAGTGGCAAGTAATATTAAGGTCCTTAAATTTTTTGTTAGTTGAAAGCAGATGCATGAACTATCCCTTGCTGTCAATGTCGTTGATTACCTGACGAAGTTGGCTGAGGAGCAGCGGCTCTCCGAGGTAAATGAGGTCTATATCGAGATCGGAGATCTGACTCACATTAATGGTTCCCAGCTGAAGTTTTCGCTCAAGATGGCGAGCGAGGGCACTGTAGCCCAGGGCGCAAAATTTTTCGTGAGGCGAAGGAGGGCGTCGATGAAGTGCAACGCCTGTGGCAAGTCAAGCAAGATCGACATGAAGGCAATGCTTTCGGACTACGAGTTCTGCTGTCCGCGCTGCAAGAGCAGAGAAGTCGAGTTTGAGCAGGGAAAAGAGCTAGTGCTGAAGAGGGTTAAAGGCTCTAAAAAGAAAGGAGCCTGAACGATCCTTTTTAAAGTCTTATGGCGGACGGATATTCCCTCGGGGATCATTTTAGAAGGACAGCGTTTAGGATGCCATCCTGGCCAGGTCTAGACGTGATCTTCGCATCGCCAAGCTCGGTCTCGATTATAGCGCCCTTTGTTATGACCCCCCTCCTGGCGTAGTCAACGTTCGACGGGTTGTTCTTGACCTTGAGGATCCTGACTTTCTTGCTTGTGTTAGTCTTTGCGTCTGTCAAGTTGACGAAGAGCGCGCCATCCAGCCGGAGCTTTGAATTGCCGCCATAAGCCCTTGTCTTCTTCCTCGATTCGTCCTTCGAAGCCATTGTTGTTTCGGTTGGTGCTGAGCCCAGTTCGTGCTTCTTCTTCTCCCTAAGGTAGTGGATACGGCCACCGGTTGGCTTCTTCTTATCGCGCCCTTGGTAATAACTCATCAACATTACCCCATTATTGTTCAGACACGCTACCTAAAATGAATACAGATATAAGTTTTTTGAGGTAATTTGTAAGCCGTCAATAGATCTCGAGGTAGGGGATTCGTGTGGCGGAAATCATACAGCTGAGCCATGGTGCTGGAGGGACGATTATGAATGACCTGGTAAGGGCGGCCATCATCAAGAACATCACAAAGCATCAAGCCCTCGGTGGAGCCGGGCTCGACGAGTTCGACGACGGGGCTTCGCTTCCGTTGGGGGACGTGGAGGTCGTCGTCTCCTCCGATGCCCATACGATCGATCCTATCTTCTTCCCGGGAGGGGACATCGGGATGCTCTCAGCCTGCGGGGCGATCAATGACCTTGCGATGATGGGTGCAAAACCAGTTGCGATGACCGACACGATTGTCGTTGAGGAAGGTTTCAGAATCGCTGATCTGGAGAGGATAGTGAAGTCGATGGACAGCGTGGCCAGAGAGGTCGATGCTGCAATAATCCATGGCGACTTCAAGGTAATGCCAAAGGGGAATCTAGACGGGATCATAATATCCACCACGGGGATCGGGCTGACAAAGAGGGGAGGGCTCATACTAGATTCAGGGCTGAAGCCTGGAGACGCCATAGTGGTGAGCGGGCCTTTGGGGGATCACGGCATTGCGATAGCCTCTGTCAGGAGCGGGATAGCGTTCAAGACCAATGTCAGCTCAGACGCCTTTCCACTCTGGAGGCTAATGGAAACGGCAATGGCAGCGGGGAAGGTCACAGCAGCGAAGGACCCGACGAGGGGGGGTTTCGCGATGGCGATCAACGAGATGGCTTCCAGGTCCCGCGTGAGCGTCTGGCTCGATGAGGATGAGATACCGATCAGAGAGGAGGTCAAGGGGGCATGCGAGATGCTCGGGCTTGACCCTTTGGAGCTGACATGCGAGGGCAGGGCCGTCTTCGGCGTAAAAAACGAAGACGCCGAGCGAGTTCTTGAGGCGATCAGATCCCTGCCCGAAGGTAGAGATGCGAGAATTGCGGGGCATGTGCGGGCCGAGAGGGCAGGTTACGTGATTCTCCAGACCTCCTCTGGCGGGAAGAGGATAGTGAACCCTCCGCTCGGGGAGGCGACTCCCCGGATCTGCTGATCGAGGAAAGGGCGGATGCCCGCATTTCGCTTGAAAGCAATCGTAGCTCATCGTATTTTTGGGCATCCCATAATGGGGACTGGACGGCAGGTGGCGCCGCTGCCGCTAGCTGATCTGTCTTTCGTTCTTATCAAGGTTGGCCAGGGAAATATAGATCCTTGTTAAGCCGCGGGATAAGCGCCATCAGGACAGCCTGCTCAGTGAGCCTTGTCCTATCGAGGCACCCCTTTGAGAAATACCCTATGGCTCCCTCTTTCCTGCCGAGTTCTTTGATGCCAGTGAGGTACCACATGGCGTCGTTGATCTCTATTCGCTCGCTAATCACCTTGTTTATGATCGCCGAAGGGTATTCAAAGGCGGGACCTCCCCCAAGGGTTATGGCTCCGTCCCCGTCCACTATCGCTGCAAATTGTTGATCCATATAACCCGAGATCGTGAAGGGGAACTCCAAAAGGCCCGATTCGATCCCTACGCCGAGGTCTGCGGAAGGCTCAGAGCGAATTGCTGCCTTCGCCCGGCAAATCGCTCCGCGGATCGTGACTCCTGCACCGATAGGCTGAGGTGGGACGCCGGTTTCCACATTTCTCGCTACGACTGAGACGTTGAAGAACTTCGAGAGGACGTTCTCCACTGCTTTTACCTTAACTGGGTTTGATGAGCCTACCGCAACAATCATTTCACTTTCGCCTAATCAAGCTCGGACTTTCCTTTCGTATAAACATTTAATGCGCTTGCCTTTTGGGCGTAGCATCGTTCGATGCGTTTGGGTAGGTTCGGAAGTGGTGGATTTATTTACCGAATCGGGACTACGATTTAATGCAAGCGGGGACAAAAATGCGACATGAGTTGAGGCTTGAGGCATTCAGAGAAGAGATCCGCAAAAATGGGCTTGAGTACGCCATAGTCACGAAGCCTGAGAATGTGTTCTACCTTACGGGGGCACCTTTTGCGATGGGGAGCGGAGGGAAGGTGCTATTTTTCAGGGCGGAAGGCGAAGTGGAGCTTGTCGTATCTCCTCTCGATTATGAAGAAACAGCAGCGAAAGGGATCCCCAAAGGCGTCGCAATCGAAATGGTCGCTTTTGGCGAGTCACCATTGGAAGCAGTGATAAAGAGGTTCCGCGGATGCGAGAAAGTCGGGATAGAGGATGGCTTTCTGACAGTAAGCATTTATGAGCGGATGAAGGGGTCTGCCCACCTTGCCCCGATTGGAGGTTGCATCGAGAGGATGAGGGAGGTCAAGGATGACTTGGAGATCGGACTGATCCGCAAGGCCCAAGAGATCGCAGACACTGCATTCCAAAAAACGCTCGCTGAGTTGAAGGAAGGGATGAGCGAGTTTGAAGCAGCGTCCGTCCTCGAATACTATCTGAGGAGGGGGGGTGCTGAAGGTTTTGCGTTTGAGACGATAGTGGCATCAGGCCAACGCGCCGTCTTCCCGCACGGCATGCCAAGCGCGAGGAGGGCGAGGGGGGGAGAGGCGGTTGTCTTTGATTTCGGGGTGAGGGTCGGTGGCTACTGCTCAGACATGACGAGAACAGTATTTTTTGGGACCCCTAAAGTTGAAGCGATCGATGTGTATTGCGCAGTCCTGAGGGCGCAGGAATCAGCGCTTGCCGTGGCCAAAGCAGGGATTTCAGGCAGAGACCTCGACAGAACTGCCAGGGCTGAAATAGAAAGTGCCGGCTATGGCGAACGCTTCGTGCATGGGCTTGGGCATGGCGTCGGGCTCGCAGTTCACGAAGGACCAATAGCTGGGCCAAAGAACGAAAAGGGGCTTATGCAGGGCAACGTGATAACTGTTGAGCCGGGGGTCTACATACCTGGAGCTTTCGGGGTAAGGATTGAGGACCTTGTCGTGATAAGAGAAAACGGAATCGAGAACCTTACGGCTTCACCGAAGGGCCTCACGGTAGTTTGACGGGAGGCGGAAGATTATTTAAATTGGTTAGCAAAGACAGGATGTCCCAAACGAGCGTGAAAAAGTTGAAACCCAAGTTCATCGCCCCCATTCAGAACTGGCTCGAGGGGTGGGTGTACAGGTATTACGAGAGGAGGCTCAACAATTCCGTAAAAGGAGGGAAGATGCCGAGGCACATCGGCCTTATACTTGACGGCAACAGGCGCTGGGCAAGAGAGGCTGGGCTGGAGCCGATCCATGGGCATGAGTTCGGCTTTGAGAAGCTGAAGGAGGTCCTGAAATGGTGCTGGGAATTGGGCATAGATGCTGTCACCATATACGCACTCTCGACAGAGAACCTGGAGCGCCCGAAGGAGGAGGTGAGGCAGCTCTTCAACCTTGCCGAGAAAGGATTCAGGGAGATATTGGAAAACGAAGAGATACACAAAAACCAGGTCAGGGTCAGGGCGTTAGGGAGGCTAGACCTCCTCTCTGAAAGCCTCAACGCGACTATCAGGGAGGCTTCCGAGAGGACAAAAGGGTACAGCAAAAAGAAGCTCAATGTTGCCATCGCATATGGAGGGCGCGCTGAGATAATAGACGCCACGAGAACCATAGCGAGGGCTGTGGCGTCAGGAAAGCTTAAGCTTGAGGAGATTGACGAGAAGAGCTTCTCGAGGTTCCTCTATACTGAAGGCGACGAAGACCCTGATTTGATAATAAGGACCTCCGGCGAGGAGAGGCTCAGCGGCTTCCTTCTTTGGCAGAGCGCGTATTCGGAATTTTACTTCATGGACATTTATTGGCCTGAACTCAGGAAAATAGATTTTTTGAGGGCAATAAGGACTTTTCAGCAAAGGCAGAGGCGGTTCGGTAGGTAAAATGGGCGGATGAGCCGATCCCTGCTTATCATCCCGTTTTTTTCTTTGAAGGTTCCGTCGAGCGGGTTTTCTTGAATCTTGGAGTCAGAGTAAATATGATTACCAATACCGCGCACACGCCAGCTCCAATAGCGGCCGTTAAGATAAACGGGATCAGGTTTGCAGTGGGATTTGCGACTATGATGGCGGCATCCAAGACTATCTGCCTGATAAATACGAGGGCGACTAGGGCCACGATCTCGTGCCAAAGCTTTGGCGATTCTTCCAGATACTTGACGACCATCTTGCCAGCAAGGAAGATAACGACCCCGATGACGAGCAGGTCAATCATATTCTCTAAAACGAGGCTTACAAATCTCGCTACCTCGTCCGGGAGGGAGGCGCCCAATATAGCAAGGCTAAGTCCCCTGTAAACAGCAACGATGGCTATTATGAGCCCTATTATCGTTGTGATCAGCCGTATTGGAGATTCTGACCAAGCTGACTTGACTGAGCTGTCCACGTTGAAGCCCTTGACTATTAGGACCACGCTCACGATTATTCCAAGCGACAGGACGGCATAATTCAACAGGTTTGCGAAGTAAAGGGCTATCGTTGCGAGTATTATTATCCCTGGCACACCGAGGGCGATCTTCGAGTATTCTGGCTCCCCGAGCTTCTTGAGGTAACGATAGAGCAGCACATAGGTCTCTTCCACGCTTTTCTGCTGCTGGACGAACACCCTTTTTACGGATATGATCGGGATTTTGGACTGTATCGCGGGGATTAGCTGCTCATCAGAAGCGCCGTCGCTTACGAATACGGCGCCGTCTGCCTTGAAGTTTTTGAGCACATAGTCGAGCTCGGCAGCGATCTTCAGGTCTCCTTTGAAACCGCCTTCCTCGGACCCTGCTAGGACAGCGATCTCACACGTGATGCCCTCCTCTACGAGGGAATCGAAGGTGTTAATTGCTGCGAAGATGGAGTTTGTGTCTGAATCTTCAGGGGATTTAATGGCAAAGAGGGTCGCAATCGAAGATACCTTGTCGCGACCTATAATTGGCGTGGAAACGCCGGTAACGCGACCCACGTCGTTGTCCTTATCGACACTGAGGACTAGGATTCGCTTGTCCCTCTTGCTCATTGCCCCCACAATGAATTGTTTGTGAGGGAGGCGTTTAAAGTGTTTCTCCGAAAAATAGGAAAGTTTAAATAACTAATTTAGTTGCCCTCGCTCCCTGCCTTCTCCTCGAGCAGAGCACCGTACTCCTCAAAGGTCAGGCGCTCACCGCGCTTGAGCTTTTCGGATGCCCTGCTGGCGAGCTCGGCCCTCTTCGAAATTGTGAGCTTGACCTGCTCAGCGAGTTGGGCAGCTTTCTGTTGCATTGCCGCAGTCTTTGCAATGTCGAATTTTAGCCTTGCGTCTGAGAGCTGTACTTTTGACTGCTGGATGTGTTCCCAGATGGCTGTCATCTCTGACCTTATGGAGTTCAGCTCTTCCGCATAGACCGAGCCTTCTTCATGGGCGCTGAGGAGGCGCTCATGGAACGACTTCGATTCTTCAGCTAGCTGTAGGATCTCCTTGTGCAGATCATTTGCCTTCTGCCTCAACTCATTAGACTGGGACTTGAGGTTGCGTATCTCTTGGTCGATGTCCTTTGTCTTCTTGAAAAAGGCCAGCTTCTTCTCCAGAGATGCTATAGTCTGGACGGCTTTCCTGTCCTCTTCGATGGACAAGGTGGTTGTCTGGTATTTCCAAGTGATTTCTTTAAGCTGCCGCACTAGCTCTTCCTCTGGCTCCTTGACTGATGAGACGACAGCCCTTTTCTTCTCTATGAGGGCATTGATCTTCTCAGCGAGCTCCGCCCTTGCTTGATGCAGCTTGTCTCTCTGGGCCTTTTTCTCTGCTATGATCTTGTTCTTCTCATCCCTGGCGAATTTAGCGTTGATTGAGGCTTCCTGAAGCTCGCTCATCTTTGCAAGCAGCTCGTTCTTCCTATCCCGGAGCTTGTTGAGCCTTTCATATTCAATTTCGAGCTGGCTCCTAAGGGTCTGAAGTTGCCTAGAAGCTTGACCAACCTCGCTTGGTCGATTTTCCATTTGGATCACCATAAGCTGTTAACGGTCCTCCCCTGCTTGATGCACACGCTGGATCTGCGCGTATAGGTCGTCCAATCCCTCTCCTGTATTTGAAGACGTGAATATAAACTCTCCTAAAGCACCGAGATCGATGAGGGATTCTAAAGTTCTGGCACTGATCTCGGACCGCAAAGTGGGCTTCTCAGAGACGAATTCGTCAAGAAGCGCTTCAGGCTCCGTGGTCCAGAGGATCCCCTTTTCATAAACGCTCCTCGGGAGGAGATCGACCTTTGAGACGCAGTTGATTTGCGGAGCCATGAACCTGCTCTGAACGGAGTATGCCAGCAGGAGGAGCGAGACGAAATCGGATGCCCTGTTGAGAAAGATGGAATCAGCAAGGAAGATCGTGCTGAACTGCCCTTCAGAGATAGAGGACGCAATAAGGGTGCCTGCGTCCCTGTAAGCGAATAGCTCCATCTGCCCCGGCGTGTCTACAATGACGTAGTCCGGGCTGAGCTTCTCGAGCTCTGCCCTCATCGAGGCGACATGGGTCACGGCGGCGTCAACGCATGCAACCAGAGCGCCATTGGGGCCAAGGTTGTACTGATCCACGAGCTTGTCGTAGTTGACGTAATCCCTGATATCCACATCCGGGGAGTATGGGAGCCACCTCACTCCAGGATCCAAGTTCACGATCGCCGTGCTCACATCAGAACTCGCTATCCTGCTGGAAAGTGCGAGGGCCAATGCAGATTTCCCAGAGCCCGCCGTGCCCATTATGAACGTGAAGTTCATTTCCTCTTTCCCCCATCAGTCGTGTCGATTTTTAGCTCGGACAACAGCGCGCGGAAGGATTCCTCGGCCTCAGCCAGATCCCGGTCCTGTATTCCTTCCTTGTGGACGGCCGACAAGTGGATCTCGATTGCTGGGCGGGATTCTGATCCCGACGGATGGGATTTTATGTAAATGTCCCTATTGGCTTTGTGCCATTTCTCTATGAGTGGTGCCAGGGCAGATTCAGGGATCCCCTTGATCACGAAAGAGTGCTCATGAAAAGACGGCGTGCATGCGCCTATTGCCTTTGAGACATAGCTATCGTACATCGCAATCATCTCTCTGGGTACGCCTGGCAGGCAAAAGATCAAGGTCCCCATCCAGTCCATCACGACCCCAGGTGCCGTTCCGAGATCGTTCCTTATTGGCTGCGATCCTGAAGGGAGGAACGCCATCTTGATGCGCTCTCCAGTCAGGGGTAATCCGAGCGATCTGTACTTCTTTTCGACCTGATCCAGTGCGTCGCTGTTGAGGTCCAGGGGGATCCTGAGGGCTGAGGCGACCCCATCGAGGGTGAGATCGTCATAAGTGGGCCCTAAGCCACCCGTGATTATGATTATTGAAGGGCGCCTTTTCAGGGATTCGGATAGGGCAGCAGATATTTCCGCAATTTCATCCCCCACGGCGGTTATCCTTGTAACATCGATGCCAGAGCCTGCCAGCCTGGACGCCAGCCACGAGGCGTTGGTATTGACAGTCTTCCCTATCAGGAGTTCCCTACCGGTTGAGAGTATCTCTGCGTTTATACATGCCACCAACCTTATTTTTTGGTGGACCACCATTTGAGGTAATCTTTCTTCATCTTCTCTTTCTCTTCTTCGGGGGTGGAAGCGCCATATTTCGATTTGAGCTCGTCGATCTCGTCCCTGTTCAGCGCGAGGCCGCAGCTCTTGCAGACGTAACGGCGCTGGGACGGGTCGTACTTGAGTTCGCCAGCGCATTCGGGGCAAGCATTCATGAAAGACACCGGATAATAGTCTCAGGAGGTGGTTAATAAAGTTCGACCTTGAAGCTGCCAGGGCGGGCTTCTCTCCCGGGCGTTTTACTTAAGAGGCCGTCATAGTACAAAATTCAGTTCAGCACCGCAGAAGTGGCATCTTCTCCCATCCAGGTTCATTGACAATATCTCGAAGCCCCACCTCTCGATTATGGTCTTCTTACAGGAGGGGCAATAGCTGTTCTCATACTTTTGGTTCCTGACATTTCCGAGATACACATGCTTCAATCCTGCATCGGTTGCGGCTTGCCAAAAGTCCAGAAGGAGCCTCTCAGGCGTCTCCTCTTGCCTGGTGTATTTGAAGCTGGGGAAGAACCTAAGGATATGGAACGGCGTCTCGCCGCCAAGATGCTCGATTACCCAATCTACCAACTTTACGAAGGGTGCCCTCTTGTCTCCCCCTCCTGGGACTATGAGGTTAGTGACCTCGATGAATATCCCTCTCCGCCTCATCTCCTCCAAGGCTTCGAAGATTGGGCTGACAGCATTTATCCCGCAATACCTCTTGTAGAATTCTGGCTCGCCGCTGCCCTTGAAGTCAACTGTTGCTGCATCCAAATAAGGGGAGATCATGTCGATGGCCTCGGGCGTAAGATAGCCATTGGTGACGAATGTGTTGCATATGCCTTCGGCGTGAGCCAGCTTCGATGTGTCGAAGGCGTACTCGAAGAAGATCGTCGGCTCAGTGTAGGTGTAGCTTATCGACCTGCAACCGTTCTGTTTTGCCATCGAGACGACCTGATCGGGCGAAAGGGATTCCCCGCTAATCTCTTTATTCTGGCTTATCACCCAGTTGTCGCAGAATTCGCATCTGAAGTTGCACCCGACAGTAGCGATCGAGAAAGCCGTGGTCCCAGGGTGGAAGTGAAAAAGCGGCTTCTTCTCGATGGGATCGATGCCGTATGAGATCGCTTTGCCGTATACTAAGCTGAAGAGTGTTCCGTCAATGTTCTCCCTTACGCCGCATACGCCCCTTTTACCGGGCATTATTGTGCAGCGCCATCCGCAGAGGTTGCATTTGACCGCCCCCATCTCCCTCTTTTCATAGAGATAGGCTTCCTTTAGCATTCGCATTTGAGGAATACCACAATAAATCTTAAGTGAATGGGGGAAATAAGAATTTGGAGGCAATGTCTCTTGATAGTAATACCTGGACCTTCATCATTAAACCTGGGAGCCAAGGTCGCAGAGATCGCTGGCTGCAGGAGGGTCGATCTCGACTACAAGACGTTCCCAGACGGGGAATCGTACATCAGGCTGAGGGAGGCGGTGGCGGGCGAGGCGGTGGCGCTAGTGCACACTACTTTCCCGCAGCAGGACAAGAGGCTCATCGAGTTGCTCCTCCTTACAGATGCCTTGAAGGACATGGGAGCGAAGAAAGTCACAGTCATAGCTCCTTACATGGCCTACGCCAGGCAGGACATGAGGTTCAGGGACGGTGAAACCGTCAGCATCAAGACGCTCTTCAAGCTGATTGAGGGCGCAGGGGCAGACCAGTTCATCACTGTCGATCTCCATAAGGAATCGACGTTGAGCGCGTTCACGATAAAAGCAAAGAACCTTTACGCTTCTGAAGTGATAGGGAAGTACATCAGGGACTTGAACCTTAAGAGCCCCTACATACTCTCCCCGGACAAGGGCGCGATAATGATCGCGAAGAGGGTGGCCGAAATCGTCGGGGCAGAGTACGGGAACTTCGAGAAGGCGAGGGACAGGATAACTGGTGCCATAACGGTGAAGGGGGAAAGGGTCGACGCGTCGGGAAGGGACATTGCGATAGTAGACGACATGATAAGCACCGGCGGGACGATAGCGAGCGCAGCAAAGATGATGAAAGACAGGGGGGCATCAAGGGTGATGGCTTTCTGTACTCACCCCCTGCTTGTCGCAGGCGCAAGGGAGAGGATGAAGACCTCTGGCGTCGACGAAGTGCTTGGGACCGACACGGTCGAGAGCGAGATAAGCGCGATATCCGTTGCCCCCCTTATAGTGAAGGGGATATCTTGATTGGAGCCACGGTCGAAGGCGCTGCTGCTCCTCCTCTCTGGAGAGCATCCAACTCTCCCTTACTCCGAGGCGCTGGCAATACTTGATTCTGAGGGCGTCCATTACCGAGAGATCGGTCGTTTCGAGCAGATCTTCCTCATTGATGCTACGGAGGGGTGTGAGAGGGTACTCCAGGAGAGGGCTGCGTACGTGATGGAAGGCGGAAGGCTCCTTTTCCGGTCAGCACCATCAAAAGAAGATTTCACGAGGGCTAGCAAGGCGTTCGATTGGGGTTTCCTGGAAGGGAGGAGCTTCGGGGCCAAGGTGACGAGAGTCAGGGACTTCTGGGGGAGGGTTGACACGCAGGAGCTGCAGGGGCTCCTTGGCGCTGCAATCCTTGAAAGCACGGACAGCGAGGTCGACCTCAAGAATCCAGATGTCTGGATAAGGGGCGTGGTTACAGATGGCGGGATATTTGCGTTCTCGATGGGAATTAGGACGGACAGGAAGGCTTTCGGCAAGAGAAAGCCCAAGTCCAGACCGTTCTTCCACCCAGGCGTCCTAGAGCCAAAGATCGCCCGGGCTTTCGTGAACCTCTCGGGGGCGAGGGCCGGCGAAAGGTTCCTCGACCCTTTCTGCGGCACTGGGGGCTTCCTTATAGAATCAG
>JANHAI010000147.1 GCA_024464205.1 Candidatus Methanomethylicia archaeon | reverse complement strand
CCCACGACAAAGATGAGGATCGCGCCCACGATCTTTGGCATCATCGAAAGAACCGCCTGGACTGGTTCGCTGATGGCAGCCATCTCGAGGCTCTGGAGGGCGAACAGGAGGGCTGCCAGATAGATGGTCCACTTCGCTATGCCCTTGAAGAAGCCAGGTATCGTCATGCCGGACTTTACAATGGCGCGCCCGATGGCCATGTTGCGCACAAGCGGGTCTCCCCCAAGCCTCTTCACGATCCTCCCGACGAGCTCCCCCACGACCCTGCCTATGATCCAGCCGGCGAAGATGATCAGGGCGAATATGATGGCCTTGTAGGCGATGTAATAAAGCTGCTCCAATAGGCTGCTGAAGTCGATGACCTGCAGAGCCGGGATCATCATTTCCCCACTGGGGAACATTTATTTCAGACGATATTTAAGTCTATTCGAACGTTAACACATATTACAGTGGAAAGAGCCAAATAGTTTTGAAGGATGCGCTATTTGATCGGCAAGAACTTGGTTCATGAGTGGGCGATTGCGGAAGGGCTGCGCCAGGAGGCGCCCATCTGCGGCCATGATGTGAGAGTGGTGTCGGGAGCATCGTCAGAGAGGACAGCCGCGATTAAAACTGATCCGGGGCGCATCAGGCAGATTTATGTCTGCCGCCGGGATCGGGCTATTGCTGGCCCATTCGGGCCCAGTCGCATTAAATCCCTTTGGAGCCCATATGAGTTGAGGTGAGAGCCCCCATGTCGGATGCCGACGTCTACCTTGAAGACGACCCCCTCTGGTTCAAGGATGCAGTGGTGTACGAGGTTCATTTGAAGGGGTTTTACGACAGCAACGGGGACGGGATCGGGGACTTCAGGGGCCTCATCTCGAAGCTCGACTACCTCACAGAGCTGGGCGTTACAGCGATCTGGATCCTCCCCTTCTACCCGTCCCCCCAGAGAGACGATGGCTACGACATTGCTGACTATTTTGGGGTCCATCCCCAATATGGGAACCTGAATCATTTCAAAGAATTCCTCGAGGAGGCGCACAAGAGGGAGATTAGGGTCATAACCGAGCTCGTGCTCAACCACACCTCGGACCAGCACCCGTGGTTCCAGTCCTCAAGGCGGAGCAAGCCGGGGACGGCTCTAAGGGACCTATACGTCTGGAGCGAGAGCGCCGAGAAGTACAAGGAAGCCAGGATAATCTTCAAGGACTTCGAGAGCTCCAATTGGGCGTGGGACCCGGTCGCCCAGGCTTACTATTGGCACAGGTTCTATTCTCACCAGCCGGACCTGAACTACGACAGCCTTGAGGTGAGGAGGCGGATCTTTGAGGTCGTGGACTTCTGGCTCAAACTTGGCGTCGATGGGCTCAGGCTGGACGCGGTCCCCTATCTTTTCGAGAGGGAGGGGACGAACTGCGAGAACCTCCCGGAGACGCACGCATTCCTCAAGGAGCTCAGGGCGCACATAGACCAGAATTTCAAGAACAGGATGCTGCTGGCCGAGGCGAACCAATGGCCGACTGACGCGGCTACCTATTTCGGGAGCGGCGACGAGTGCCACATGGCATTCCACTTCCCCCTCATGCCGCGCCTCTTCATGTCGATCGAGCTGGAGGACAGGTTCCCAATAATCGACATCTACGACAACACTCCGCCCATCCCTGATAACTGCCAATGGGCACTGTTCCTCAGGAACCACGACGAGCTCACTCTCGAGATGGTCACTGACGAGGAGAGGGACTACATGTACCGCGCTTTCGCAAAGGACAAGCATGCGAGGATAAACCTTGGCATAAGGCGGCGCCTCGCCCCCCTCATGGCAAACGACAGGCGGAAGATCGAGCTAATCAATGTCCTCCTCTTCACGCTCCCAGGAACGCCAGTGCTTTATTACGGAGACGAGATCGGGATGGGCGACGACTATTACCTCGGGGACCGGAATGGCGTCAGGACTCCGATGCAGTGGAGCGCGGACCCCAATGCCGGCTTCTCGAAGGCGAGCCCGAAGAGGCTTTACCTCCCGGTCATAACCGACCCGGAATACCATTATGAGGCGGTGAATGTCGAGAACCAGAGCAAGAGTCCTTCGTCTCTACTTTGGTGGTTCCGGAAGATCATATCGGTCAGGAAATACTTCAAGGCATTCGGGAGGGGAGAGATAGAGTTCCAGTTCCCGGAGAACAACAGGATAATCGCCTACTTCCGGAAATACATGGGAGAGGTTTTGCTGGTTGTGGCTAACCTCTCCCAGCGCCCCCAGGTTGCGGAGCTGGACCTCTCGGCTTATGAGGGGTATGTCCCTGTCGAGGTGATCGGCGGAACGACCTTCCCGAAGATCTCGAAGCTCAGCTACATGCTGACCTTCGGACCTTACAGGTACTACATATTCTCGCTCGTAAAGCCATCCGAGACCCAGCCGCACCAGATAGTGACGAAGCCCGAGATGCTCCTCCGAGGTGACGCCGGGGATCTCTTCAAGGGGAAGCACCTTGAGAAGATGGAGAGGGAGATCCTCCCGATCTTCATGAAGGGCAAGGCATGGCTCGCCGGCAGGGACAGGGAGATCGACCAAGTAAAGATCAGGGATCTCCTGCCGATAGACGTGCCAGGCGCCAGGGTCTCAAAGATCGCTCTGATCGACGTATATTTCCAAGAGGGGCTTCCCGAAGCGTACCTCCTTCCGATAGCTTTCGCCTCTGGGCAGCCCTCAAAAGAGATCAATGAGCTCAACCCCGGAGCAATAATGGCGAAGGTGAACATCGGGAGGGAGGACGGCATAATATATGATGGCGCGCACAATGCGAGCTTCAGGAAGGCCCTACTCAACCTGATCACGAAGAGGATGACCATAGTCGGCGATAAGGGGGAATTGAGGGGGTTGCCACGGGAGAGGATAAGGCTCCTCCTCCCTGACCTCGACGGGCTAGATTCGAAGCTCTACAATGCCGATCAGAGCAACACCTCTATCATATTCAGCGATAAAGCAGTCCTCAAGATCTACCGGAAGGCAGAGGAGGGGATCAACCCCGAGCTGGAGATCAACGAATTCCTTG
>JANHAI010000146.1 GCA_024464205.1 Candidatus Methanomethylicia archaeon | reverse complement strand
TTTTCCTTGACAAGGAGGTTTACGGGAGCCTCCGCCTCTCAATATCCATGGCTTGCAGGGACGAGAGGAACGCCTCCTTTGCCGACACTGTGACGATAGGCTTCAAGGTCGCCGAGGCTCCTGCGCCACTGATCGACGTATCCGCAAACGCCTCGACCCTGAAGCCAAACTCCATCAGCGCTGTCGCGTTTGAGCTTAAGAACATAGGCACAGACTCTGCTAGAAACGTCACGGTTAGCCTCTTCTCGCAATCCCCGCAGGCAGCTGTGATAGTAGGGGCGGGCACCTCTAACGCATGGGAAATTTTACCTAACGCCTCCTTGGTTGTCGAGAGAAGCATTTTCGTGCAGCCTGGGGTCTTCGGCGCGGTGCCGATCTACATCCAGGTTCAATACCAGGACCGCTTGGACAATCACTACTCGTACACTTCCTCCTTCGGCTTCTCGGTAAGATCTGATCCTGAAGTAAGAGTATCTACAGTCAGCACCGTCCCGTCGCCAATCTTCCCGGGTGACAAGGTTGTGAAGGTGATCTGCAGCATCGTCAACAGCGGGAACTATACTGCTGAGAATACGGTGATCGGGATGGGCCAGATCGCTGGCGTCGTGGGACCATCATATGCGGGCACGGACCGCTGCACGATACCCTACTTGCAGGTGGGGGCGTCCGTGCAGGTCCAATTCTTGGTCGACGTTGCCAGCGGAGCCGCCCCAGGCTACTACGATCTCCCGCTGACAGTGGTCTCCCCAACCGGGAACCGCACCGTCTTCATCCCGATCACGATCCGCGAGAAGGCCCCCGTCTCTGTCGAGAGGATATACTTTGACAGGGACGTGGCACCGGGGGCAAGGAGCGTTAAGGTATTCGTCCAGCTCTCCAACAACGGGAGCCAGACTGCAGAGCAGTTGCGGCTTTCGATCGTGTCTGGGTACATCACGGGCTCGACTTCGACGCTGGTAGGCAGCCTTCCTGGCAACTCCACAAAGATAGTGATGATGGAGGTCGACATTGACCCGAAGGTCCTGCCGGGAAGCCTGCCGGTAGATGTGGAGCTATCTTGGGTACAGGACACCCGCCAGCTCAGCAGCACTGCCTACTGCGATCTGCCAATATCCGTTCCCTCGGTCATCTCCCCTATTGCATACGTTGTCTTGGCCTTCGCGATCATAGTCTTGGCGATCGCCTTCAGGAAACGCCTGTACAGGCTGGTCAGGCAAGTCTGAGATTCCGCCGATTTGCACAACGTGGCTGATCAGCGGGACCCAGCGAGCCACCCCGCCTCTTTTCAGCATGATGCCCTAGCGAAGCGTAGGCGATCATGGCAACGCTTGCCAGAAGAAACTATGATGTTTCCGCTCGAAATGGCAATATAAGGCAAGCAGAACATGCTACTCTCGCGCTTCCCTCGGTGACCCAGTAGACTGCAATGCATCAATAGAACAGGGTGGCATTTATCGTGATGGAGGCGCTTGAGCTGCTTGGTCCAAAGAGCTGCAGATAATTCATCCCGTCCAGGACCGGAAGCTTGAACGAAGCAGAGCTGAAAGTCGTGCCAGCGACAGGGTAGTCAAGGGTGATCCCGTATTTGTAGTTCGTCAAGAGCAAGCTGATCGGGGCAGTTGCAGATATTTGAACTTGAATGTACCCGGCGTGAGGGGGCTCGAAGTCTATGCTGTCGTAGCCATTGGCCATCAAGTAGATTACCCTGTTGGAGGCGATCGTCTGGCTCTTCTGTAAGTTCACGATCAACTGCAGCTCATGGTATTGGTTCTGAAGGGCGCTGAAGTTCGAGGCAAGTGCCTCATATTGGGACGCAAGGACCGAAAGGTTGCTGTTGAGGCTGGCTATCACTTGCCCCTGCTGCGTGTAACCCTGCTGGAGCGTGTTGTAGCGTTCTGTGTCCGTGTAATAGATGTAGCCCGCAAACGCAACGACCAGGACTAGCGCTATCAAGATCACCAAGAAAGAGCCAAAACCGACTGTCCGCTGAGGTTTTGATCGTGGTTCTGTTGACAACTATCTTACCTGATAAAATTCGGTTTCTTAATTTTTAAGATTTCCTTACAATTGTTGTGCTTAAATGATAGATCTCACTCATTGATTCTTTAAGATGCCTCATCGCTCTGTTTTTTGGACATTTTCTAATACTCGGTGAATAATAGGTGTACTGCAAGACGAACGTCATGCAGTCAAGAAAAATCATTTTCTTTAGGAGGGATCATTGGCGCAATAGAATTTAGTCATTAAAGCACCTCCTTTTTCTGGCTTTACGCTGATATGTGTTGCTGGTCAAACATGCGGCATGATGAAATATGATTTATAAGGTTTTTTCGATCTTTCGAATCTAACTGTATTACAATACATTTATCAAGAACTATTGAGTTGATATTACTTAAGAATGCAATTACGTTTTTGAAGGAAATGGGGCTATCAAGATGAAAAGAAAAGGAGTTACACCGGTAGTAGCAACTATTCTTATGGTCACAATTGCGGTCGCAGCTGGGGCTGTGATCCTCTCTTTCATGAACTCAAGTATTGTGACGGCAGATGCAGGTCCTGAAGTTGCGAAGACCATCGAGAACTTGAGGATCGTCCAGGTCAAGGCTGGATTCGACAAGACTATACACATCTATGTCCTGAACCGAGGCGGGATCGATGCCAACGTGAACGTCTTGTATTTCAAGGACTACGATGGGAACATAGTTGCTGTGATCCCAGTCGATCATGATGTTAAAGTCTACGAGATCGCTGATGTGATATTCGATGGGGCAGGATATGATGTGTGGAACTGGTACGAAGTTGCAGGCGTCACTCAGCGTGGAAACAAGATCGTCTCAGAGGTGCCAGGGAACCCGTTCCTGAATGACGCAATACCTGGGCCGGGCCCTAACGAGAATGAATACGTCTTTAGGGTCTCTGAGATAAATGTTAACGGTCAGGTAATCAATGACCCTGACGTCTTGAAAAATCTTTATGCCATTGACGGGCAAAGTTACTCGATGCCGACAAGGGAATTCGCATTCATAGGCTACAACAATT
>JANHAI010000145.1 GCA_024464205.1 Candidatus Methanomethylicia archaeon | reverse complement strand
TACGGCCTCCTGGGCCCCAACGGAGCCGGCAAGACGACGCTCATCAGGATCCTCTGTGGCTTGATGGCTCCCACGTCTGGCGAGGTCCTGGTGTGGGGGCACAGGATGCCATGGGAGAGGGATGCGCTGATCAGGATCACTGGGTACATGGCGCAGAAGTTCAGCCTTTACGAGGACCTCTCTGTCAAGGAGAACCTAGAGTTCTACGGACGGCTATACGGGATGCCTTTCAAAGCCCTGAAGGAACGTGTCTCCGAGCTCCTCTCATTCCTCAGCCTCGAGGAGTTCTCCGATCGCTTGGCTGGCAGGCTCAGTGGCGGGATGAAGCAGAGGCTGGCGCTCGGCGTCGCCCTTATACACCGCCCGAAGTTCCTCATACTCGACGAACCGACCGCCGGTGTGGATCCCCCGATCAGGAGGGCTTTCTGGGATTACCTCAGGGGCCTCAACAAGGAGTCGGTAACGATCCTAATAACGACCCATTACATGGACGAGGCCGAGAACTGCGACCGGATCGCACTCATGAATAGGGGGAAGATTATTGCCGAAGGGACGCCCCGGGAGCTGAAGAGGGGCGTTTTCGGGGGGGATGTGGTCGAGATAACCGTCAGGGGATCTGGCGATCCGGCCCTCGCATTGCCTTTCTGCAGGGTGATTGAAAAGGCCGCAGAAGGCTGTCCCGGCGCCGCCTCATCCCTCAAGGTGATCGTCCAGGACGCCCCGCGAGAGATGCCTGCAATGGTCAACGCCTTGGAGAGGGCCGGTTTCAAGGTCGTCTCGGCCTCGCCGACTTACGTAAATCTTGAGGACGTCTTCGTGAGGGTCGTGGAAGGGGTGAGGAAAAATGCCTGAGGGTGCCCCGCCGAAGGTCCTTGCTGTGGTGAGGAAGGAGCTGATACAGCTGACGAGGGATCCGAGGTCGCTACTCATGATCGCGCTCATACCTCTCGTCGTGATGCTCCTCTTCGGCGTAGGGTACGGCGGATCCTCGGGCAAGGTAGGGATAATCATAGTGGACATGGACCGAGGACAGATGGCATCGGCGCTCATCGAGGCGATCTCCGAGACGCCGACGATCTCTGTGAAGGCTTATGCCGGCTCGGTGGAGGAGGCCCGCAGCCTCGTCAGCGGGGGTGCTGCGGCGTCTGCGCTGGTGATCCCTGAGGGCTTCACGCCTTCGCTGATGAGTGGGAGCCCTGTCCAGATACTCGTCGTGATCGATGAGGCATCGCCGACGCTGGCTAGCACAGTCAAGGACTCTATGCTCGCCGTGACGTACTACTTCCAGCAGGAATACGCGAGGCAGATCCAAGGTCCGTCAGTGGAGCTGATCTACAACTCTGTCTATGGTCCGAAGGTAACAAACCTTGAGGCCTTCACGCCGTTCGTCGTCGCGCTCGTCCTGCAGCTCGTACCCACGACGCTGATATCGATTGCCATCTGCAGGGAGAAGGAGAAGGGTACATTCGAGCAGCTCATAATGTCCCCGGTGAGCAGGTTCGACATAATATTCGGAAAGCTCGTCGCTTACTTCACGGCGACCCTCGTGGACATGCTGATCACGCTCTTCGTCGCCATCTACATTTTCGGCGTCGTGATAAGGGGGTCGATCCTTGACCTGATGCTCATCTCGACGGTGTACCTCCTCGGGTCGCTCGGTCTTGGGATGCTCATCTCAGTCCTCTCGAGGAACCAGCTCCAGGCGAACCAGGCGGCGATATTCATATTCATTCCGTTCCTGCTATTCTGCGGGGGGCTAGCCCCCGTCGAGCTGCTGTCCCCGCAGGCAGCGACGATAGCGAACATCAACCCCATGTACCACTTCATTTACGCGCTAAGGGGCATAATGGTGAAGGGGTATGGGCTGCCGCAGCTCCTGCAGCCCACCGGGGCCCTCTTGGTATACATGGGCGCGATGATGTCGATCGCGCCAGCGTTGCTCAAGCTTAGGGTGGAGTGATGGCTCAATGAGAATCAAAATGCAGCGAGAAAAACGAAGGGCTTGTGCCCTCTTACTGATCTCGATGTCCGTGATCTGGTATTTGCCCGCCTTCCAAGGTATCCAGGCCGCGACATACGACTTCTCCGTCAAGGACGTGTATTGGGAAACGCCTTTGTTCCCTGAGAACCGGACGTTGGTTGTGGTCCTGACATATTCCGGGTCGCCTCCAGCGACGTCAGTGAACGCAACTCTTGACATTTCGAAAATATCTGCGGACGCTCAGTTCTCGAACTCATCTTACAACGGCACGCTTGTGAGGGGCGATACCCTCTATTTGGAATTCGGGATGAATTTATCCTCTGCAGCGATCGCTGGCAGCTACCTGCTGCCGATGATGGTCGATTACATGAAGGGGTATTCCGCCCACTCCTTCGCTGCGCAGATAAGGGCTGATGTGATGGGTGTTCCTGATCTAAAGGCGCTTCCGCTTAACGTCTCGATTATCAGGGGCTATGTAAATCCCATCAGTATACTGATAGAGAACAACGGCGACGGCGTCGCGAGGAACGTCATGGCGGCGATCCAGGGTCAGGACATATACCTGACCCTCGTGGGGGCAAACCGTTTTGACCTTGGGTCGATCCAACCAGGAGCGTCCGCTATGATCGAGATCGCGCTATTCGCGGAGAACAGCATCGGCGACGGGAGCTCCTTCTCGATCACTCTGACCTACGACGGGCAGGACGGGACGCCTTACACCCGCACACTCTCGATCGGCGTCAAGGTGGAGGGCCCTGAGAACCCTCACTTGGTGGCATCGGCGAATACGACCGATCTGACCGCGGGCTCACTCAACAACGTCGCCCTATCCGTACGCAATTCGGGCAGCTCGTCTGCGCTAAACGTCACAGTAAAGGTGACGCCAGCCTCCGAAAGCCTCACTCTTATCGGCACGAACTCGTTCGATCTTGACAAACTGGAGCCAGGCCAGACTTCAGTGGTGTATCTTCCACTTTTCCTTGACAAGGAGGTTTACGGGAGCCTCCGCCTCTCAATATCCATGGCTTGCAGGGACGAGAGGAACGCCTCCTTTGCCGACACTGTGACGATAGGCTTCAAGGTCGCCGAGGCTCCTGCGCC
>JANHAI010000144.1 GCA_024464205.1 Candidatus Methanomethylicia archaeon | reverse complement strand
AAGTACAAAGGCGTCCTGAAGGGGATCTCATCGGTAGTGAGATCTATCGGCGTGCCAGTCATTGTCAAGGAGACTGGCTGCGGCATCTCGAAAGAGGTCGCAGCCCAGCTCAGCGATGCAGGCATCGCAGCGCTAGAGGTCGCCGGGGCGGGTGGGACAAGCTGGGCCGCTGTTGAGCACTACAACGCCCTCATGAATGGCGACAAGGCAAAGGCTGAGATCGCAGAGACCTTCTGGGATTGGGGCATCCCAACAGCCATGAGCATATGCGAAGCCGTCTCAGCCAGGCGGTCCTCAAAAGGGAAATTTAAGGTCATCGCTTCGGGTGGGATAAAAGATGGGATAGACGTCGCAAAGTCACTGGCCCTCGGCGCAGACCTTGCAGGCGTCGCCCGCCCGCTCCTAATCCCTGCTTTCCACGGGCACAAAGAAGTGGTTGAGAAATTGATCAGGATCGTGCACGAGCTGAAGATCACCTGCCTCCTCTGCGGGTGCAGGAGCGTGGAAGATCTGGGGAAGGCGAAGGCCGTCATATCTGGGGGGCTCAGGGATTGGATAGAGCAGAGGGGCCTCGAGATCGGTAGGGTCGAGGGGGCAGCCTAAGGTGATCGAGGATCAGCTCGCTGAAATAGCTGCAGGGGTCTCGAGGATACTCGCTTCCGAGCTTTCTGGCGGCAGCAACGAGCTCTACAGGTCTGCCTACCACCTCCCCAAGCAAGGCGGCAAGAGGCTCCGCCCGTTCCTCGTCGTAAAGTCCTGCGAGATCGTAGGCGGCAACATGGCCGACGCTCTACCAGCTGCAGCTGCGGTCGAGATGCTCCACAACTTCACGCTTGTACACGACGACATCATGGACAACGACCTCCTAAGACGGGGCGTGCCGACTGTACACACTGTCTGGGGCGAGCCGCTGGCAATATTGGCGGGGGACCTCTTATTCGCGAAGTCGTTCCAGCTCCTCCTCTCGAGAGGGGGGAGCGCGGAGCAGCGGAGGAAGGCAGCCGAGGTCCTCGCCACTGCAACTGTGCTCCTCTCAGAGGGGCAGCACCTCGACATGAAGTTCGAGGAGATGAGCACCGTTACTGAAGGCGAGTACCTGGAGATGATCTCTGGCAAGACCGCCGCCCTCTTCAAGGCGAGTGCCGAGATAGGCGCCATAATGGGGGGAGCTGCCGATCCCGACATCGATCGCCTCGGCAAGTACGGCTGGAATCTGGGGATGGGCTTCCAGATTTTTGACGATTACCTTGCCATGAAGTCAACAGAGGACGTCCTTGGGAAGGCAGTCGGCAACGACATAAGGGAAGGCAAGAAGACGCTCATCGTGATAAAGGGGCTCGAGACCGAGTCGCGGGACCAGCTGAAGGCACTTCTCGGGAGGAAGGACGCCTCGGACGACGACCTCGCGTCCCTCATCTCATCCCTCGAGAGCAGCGGCGCGATCGAGTACGCAAGATCCAAAGCGGAATCCTACATAGAATCTGCCTTGGGTTTTATAGGGGGCTTCCAGCCCTCGGCAGCCAAAAAGTCCCTATCCGAGCTCGCGAGGTTGGCCATATCCAGGAAAAAGTAGAGGCTCCATGCCTTGGCGCCAAATAAAGATAAGAGTATGCATTAAAATACATTATCCCGCCATCATGGCGTACGTCGCTGCCATCATGGGAAATGCCGTTAAAGGTGACTCGAATGGGTGAAGAAGCACTAAGGGCTAAGATAAGGGGGTACGCGCTGGTCAACGCCCTGAAGTTCGGGGGCAAGGCTAACCCCAAAGCTGTGGCGGGGATGGCATTCTCGGAAGACCCCTCCCTCAAGCCTCGCGCTGCCGAGGTGATTAGGCTAGCTGAAGAGGTCGTCAACGAGGTCAATGCAATGCCTATCGAGTCGCAAAGGTTGGCAGCTGGCGCAATGAGCCTCCCGTCAGTTAAGGAGAAGGTCAAGGAGCCTGCCCATGTACTCCCGAAGCTGCCAAACGCCGAGAAGTACGGGAGAATACACGTTAGGTTTGCACCAAACCCCGATTCCGTGATACACTTGGGGAACGCGAGGGCCGCGATCCTCAGCGATGAGTACGCCAAGATGTACAAGGGCCTTTTCACACTCAGGTTCGAAGACACCTCGCCATCCGTCAAGCCCCCAGAGCTGGAGGCCTATGAGAACATCAAGGAGGATCTGGAGTGGCTCGGAGTGAATTGGGACGAGGTCGCGATCCAGTCCGACAGGCTGACGATCTACTACGAGCACGCCGAGAGGCTGATTGAGCTTGGGGGCGCGTACATCTGCACCTGCCCTCAGGAATCCTTCAGGAAGCGCATCTCGTCCAAAGAGGCCTGCCCTTGCAGGGTCCTCTCTGTCGAGGAGAACCTAAGAAGGTGGAGGGGAATGCTCGACGGTAGCATCAAAAAAGGCGGCGCGGTGATGAGGGTGAAGACCGATATCTCGCACCCCAACCCTGCAATAAGGGACTGGCCAGCAATGAGGATCGACACGAAGCCGCACCCTAGGCTCGGAACCCGATTCAGGGTCTGGCCCCTCTACAACTTCGCCTCTGGGGTCGACGACCACCTAATGGGGATAACCCACATCCTGCGCGGGAAGGAGCATGAGGTGAACATGATAAGGCAGAAGTACATGTACGGCTATTTCGGGTGGGACTACCCAGAAGCCATACATTACGGGAGGCTCAAGATCAAGGGGAGCGTGCTGAGCAAGTCCAAGATCAGGCAGGGCATCCTCGACGGGCAGTTCAGCGACTGGAGCGATCCCCGACTGGGGACCATCGCTGCCCTCAGGAAGAGGGGATTCCTGCCTCAGACGATAAGGCAGCTCATAATTGAGGTCGGCGTCAGGCCTTCCGAGGCGATGATCAGCTGGGAGAACCTTGACTCGATGAACCGGAAGGCACTCGACCCAGTCGTCAGGAGGTACGTCTTCATACCGTCTCCTTCCCATTTTGTGGTGGATGGCATACCGAAGAGGTTCGAGGCAAAAATTCCGCTCCACCCCGATCACCCCGAATGGGGCATCAGGACTTTCCCCGTCCAGGAAGGGAGCGCCAAGATCGTAATCCAGTCCGCAGACGCCGAGTCCC
>JANHAI010000143.1 GCA_024464205.1 Candidatus Methanomethylicia archaeon | reverse complement strand
TGCAGCGGTCAGCTTTCTCCCCGGAGTGCGCTTTCGGGGGCTTGAAGTAGACGCATCCCAACGGCGGCAGCGTGATGGAGAGTGAATGTGGCATGCCATGGCTCCCAGACCTCTCCGCCTCCGCCTTGCCCAAGTTGCCCGCCCCAGATCCCCCGTATATCTGGGCATCGCTGTTCAAGACCTCGCGCCAGGTCCCCATCCTCGGGACGCCGACGACGTAGTTGAACCTTGGGACAGGGGTGAAGTTGAATGCCGCGAGGACCAGATCCCCGTCGCCACTCTTCCTTAGGAAGCTTATCGTGCTCGCCTCCCAATCCCTGAAATCCACCCACTGGAAGCCGCTGGGGGAGAAGTCCGCCTCCCACAGGCACCTCTCGCCCCTGTAGAATTTGTTCAGGTCGGAGACCCATCTGAAGAGCCCGCTGTTAAGAGGGCGGTCGAGCTGCCCCCAATCGAGCCCCCTCTCGTGGCTCCACTCGTGCCACTGCCCAAACTCCCCGCCCATGAAGAGGAGCTTCTTCCCTGGATGCGCAAACATGTAGCCCAGGAGGAGCCTCATGTTCGCGAACTTCTGCCACTCATCGCCAGGCATCTTGCTCAGCAGCGACCTCTTGCCGTAGACGACCTCGTCGTGGGATAGCGAGAGGACGAAGTTCTCAGACCATGCGTACCAGATGCTGAACGTCAGCTTGTCGTGGTGGTACTTCCTGAATATCGGATCGAGCGAGAAGTAGCCGAGCACATCGTGCATCCAGCCCATGTTCCATTTCATCCCAAAACCGAGGCCGCCCAAGTACGTGGGCCGCGAGACCATCGGCCATGCCGTGGACTCCTCTGCAATCACCTGCACATCAGGGTAGTTGGAGTACACCGCCTCGTTGAGCGTCCTTATGAAAGAGATCGCCTCGAGGTTCTCCTTGCCGCCGAATTCATTCGGCACCCACTCGCCGTCCTTCCTGGAGTAATCCAGATAGATCATCGACGCAACCGCGTCCACCCTGAGCCCATCTGCGTGGTACTTGTCGAGCCAGAAGAGCGCGTTGCTCACGAGGAAAGAACGTACCTCGCCCTTGCCATAGTCGAAGATGTAGCTCTTCCAGTCGGGGTGGAACCCCTTCCTTGGGTCTTCATACTCGTAGAGGTGCGTACCGTCGAAGTACGCGAGGCCGTGCTCATCGGCGGGGAAGTGGGAGGGGACCCAGTCTAGTATAACTCCGATGCCAGACCGGTGGAGCTTATCGACGAAGCGCTTGAACCCCTCGGGCGAGCCGTACCTGCTTGTCGGGGCAAAGTAGCCAGTCGTCTGGTATCCCCAGGAGCCGTAAAAGGGGTGCTCCATTACGGGCATCAGCTCTACGTGGGTGAAGCCAGCCTTGGATAGATGAAGCGAGAGCCCATCAGCCATCTCGGTGTAGTCGAGCCACTTCCTGCCACCGTCCTTCATCTTCCAGGAGCCCAGGTGCACCTCGTAGATCGAGAACGGCGAATCGAGCGCGTTGCGCTTCTGCCTTCCGTTCATCCACTCGAGGTCACCCCACTCGTACGAATCGCGATAGACGATAGACGCCGTCCGAGGCGGCACTTCCCATGATAGCGCGAACGGGTCTCCCTTGTCGAACTTGAGGCCGGTGGAGGAAGACGTAATCCGGTACTTGTAGAGGTCCCCCTCCTTCACGCCAGGTATGAAGCCCTCCCAGATCCCGGAGCCGTCGTCGCGCCTAAAAAGGGGGTGGCTGCCGCTGGACCAAGAATTGAAGTCCCCGATCACCTCGACCTGCCGCGCGTTGGGTGCCCATACGGCGAAGTGCGTGCCACTGGTCCCATCCAACACGATCCTGTGGGATCCGAGCTTCTCATAGATGCGGAAATGGCGCCCCTGCCTGAACAGGTATATGTCGAAGCCCGTCAATAGCGAGTGCCTTACCACGTTCTCGGACTTGCCATTCGCCATCTCATATCCCCAGCATGTCGATTATCCCCCTCAAGGGGATCGCCGCCCAATTCGGCCTGTTCTTCAGCTCGAAATTGAGCTCGTATATTGCCTTCTCCAATACGTAAGCGGTGACGAGCGCTTTAAAGGTCTCCCAGTTTTGCGGGGCGATCTTGGTATCACGCACGGTCTCAAGATAGGCCCTGATGAAAAGGTTGGAGCAGTACTTGTAGAGGGAGTCCGACCACCTCTCTAGAACCCTCTTGTCGTCGCTTCCGGTCACGTATTGCCTCATCAGCCCAGTCTGAGCCAGGTAATGGAAAGACCTGATCATCCCTGCAACGTCGCGCAGTGGCGATCGCTTAATCCGTCTATCGCTCAGCGCCCTCTCCGGCTCGCCCTCAAAATCAATTATGATGAAGTCGCTGCCGGTCCAGAGCAGCTGCCCAAGGTGGTAATCCCCGTGTATCCTTGTCTTCACGGCCTCGATCTTGATCGCCCTCAGGGTCCTGAACTTCTCATAGACCAGTTCTTGGTTGCTTAGTACCCTGCTCAAGCTTTCCCGTATCCCCTCGCCCACCTCCTTCGCCCTTGCAGCTGATTGAAGGACGCGCTTCGCATAGCTGATCATGGACTGTGATAGCGCAAATTGGTAAAGGTAACCGAACGGCTCAGGCTCAAAATCAGGGTTGCCTTGGGCTGAGAGCATCGCTCTGTGAAGTTCTCCCGTCCTCTTGCCCAACAGTATCGTCATCGAGGCGATGCGCTCCCCGACCACTCTCACCACTTCCTCGGGCATTTCGTCGGCAGGATCAAGCAGGAACTTCATTTGGGGAGGGACCGCAGGTAGATCCCCCTTCATAGAGAGCACCCTCCCAAAAAACCCGTCTACCTCGCCCAAAAATGCAGTCCACGCGTCTCCTTTGTTCTCTACGTAGCCTTGGAGGATCCCCACGGTGATCGGCTCAGTGCCGCGCTCAAAATACTTTACCTCGCCAAGGAGGGGCGGGATGTGCGGGAAAGACGCCTTGGCAAGGAATTCGTTGATCTCCAGCTCGGGGTTGATCCCCTCCTCTGCCTTCCGGTAGATCTTGAGGACTGCTTTATCGCTGAATATGATAGAGGTGTTGCTCTGATCGGCATTGTAGAGCTTCGAATC
>JANHAI010000142.1 GCA_024464205.1 Candidatus Methanomethylicia archaeon | reverse complement strand
CTATGGCCACCTCGAACCTCTTTATTGCCTGCCCGCGGGCCTCGAGCATCGTGACAATGTCTATCCCTGCGCATCCGCCGAGGGCTATCAGGAACATGTCCATGGGGGTCGTCCCCTCGCCGAGGCCCCCGTAGTTCCTGTGCGCTTCCATGATGTGCTCGTGCCCAAGTCTGTCCCCCCCGACGAATTTGCGGTTCCCGACCCATTTGACGGTCGCGTGCGGCATATTGAAGACCAACTCCCCTACGTGCATAACACCGATTTATATTTTTGTAAAGGGGGCGTTGTGGCAGGCATCATGAACTCAAGATCCAAGTCATCCTTACGGTCGTTGGGACTTTACATCATCGCCTGCCGAATATGAATGCGCTCCGTCGGTTAAAAATGTTAATGGTCCTGCGGGACGCTACCTTCTCGAGCTCCGCTTTATCTTCGTGCGCCGTTCTTTTTTCGCGTTGACCAAGCCCTTCTTGCGGAGCCTTGAGAGGGCTTGCTTCACGCTGCTGGGCTTGGCGTTGAGCATCTTTGCGATCTCCTTGACGGTCATGTCGCCGTTGTTCTCGATGAGCTCGAAGACCTTCTCCTCCAGGGATTCTCCTGTAGGGAGGGAGATTATGTTGATGTGTGATATCGAGCTTCCCATGACGACGGAGGCGGGGGAGACCTTGCCTGCCAGGTCTATGCAGTCCTCTAGGAATATGTTCATCATGTCCTCGTCGACGTGCACGAGCCGGCCCCTTATCACCTGGTCATCCAAGAGGTGCACTTCAACAATGCTCTCTATGTAACTGCGCAGCCTTTCTACGACGGAGGAAAGATTCCTTTCTCGCAGTGTTGGTTACCTCCAGTTTGACGAAATGTATTGTGCATCCGAGGTTTAAAAAATTATCCCCCTCAGGAGGCAGGTGCCCTCTGCCGTGGCGGCGTGGCTTTCCCACGATATTTTTAGGTCACGGAGGAGGCTGCTGATGGGACTGCACCTTTGATAATCGATGCCGAATCGTGAAAGTCATGGAGGGGAATGCCTGCTGAACCGATCGATGTTCAGCGAGCGCCCCTCTTTTGCGGGGGAAGAGGTTTAATAATGGCTTCAGCTTTTATTCTGGAGGCAAAGACGTCATTCTCTGAAATAGCGCGCTAATCGAAACGGTTGTTCAAGGCATGGAAGGTGCTCAACGAGATGCCCCTGGAAGGACGATCAAGCGGGATCCTACTGCCCATCCACTCGCTCCCATCGACGTTCGGGATAGGGGATCTTGGCCCCTGGGCGTACGAGGTGGTCAGCAAGCTGAGGGAGGCGAGGCAGAGGTACTGGCAGGTGTTGCCGCTCTCGCCGACGACTGAAGGCGGGGGTAACTCGCCTTACACCTCATACTCTGCATTCGCAGGCAACACCCTACTAATAAGCCCAGAGATGCTAGCTTCAGAGGGGTTGATCGATGCGTCCCGCCTGGACGAGTTCTCGATCGCGCAGTCCAGCTACATTGATTACGCCTCGGTCACATCGTCGAAGAAGCGGGCAATAGAATTGGCTTTCGCGAATTTCAGGAAAAGGCGCGATCTGGACCGCGACTATTACGAGTTCTGCAGGGCGAATTCCGGATGGCTAGACGACTATGCATTCTTCAAGGCCTACAGGGACGTCTCGGGGAAGCCATGGAACGAATGGCCCCCATGCATCAGGGACCGCGAGAGGGATGCGCTCAGGGATGAGGCTTCTAGGCTCGCGATGCAGATAGAGAAGGAAAAGTTCGCCCAATTTATCTTCTTCAGGCAGTGGGGGGCGCTGAAGCACCATTGCGCCAGCCAGGGCGTTCGGATAATTGGCGACCTGCCATTCTACGTCAGCTACGACTCGTCGGACGTCTGGTCCCATCCGCAGCTCTTCAAGCTTGACGAGAGGAGACTCCCCCGGTTCGTCAGCGGGGTCCCGCCAGATTATTTCAGCGCCACTGGGCAACTCTGGGGGCACCCTGTATACGACTGGGATGCCATGCGCGAGGAGGGCTTCAAGTGGTGGCTGCAGCGGATCTCGCACCTGGCCGGATTCTTTGACCTCCTGCGGATAGACCACTTCAGGGGCCTTCTCGCGTGCTGGGAGGTGCCCTCCGCGGAAAGGACTGCTGTGAACGGGATGTGGGTTAGGACGCCGTCCGATGAACTGTTCTCCGCACTCAAAATGGCTTTTCCGTCGATGCCCTTCATCGCAGAGGACCTCGGCGTGATAACGGAGGACGTGAAGGAGGCGATCCTCGATCTCGGCCTCCCCGGGATGAGGGTCCTTGTCTTCGCCTTCGACGGGGATAGCAGAAACCCGCACCTGCCAGAGAACCACCCGCCAAACTCGGTCGCCTACACCGGGACCCACGACACTAACACGGTCCTTGGGTGGTTCCGCATGGAGACCACGGCGGCCGCGAAGAGGAGGCTCTCGGAAAGGGCAGGAAAGGAGGTCACCGAGGGGGACGTGAGCTGGATCATGGTGAGGCTCGCAGAGGGCTCTCCCGCAAATTTGTGCATAATCCCAGTCCAGGACCTCCTCTCGCTCGGCGAGGAGGCTCGGACGAATGACCCTGCGAAACCGCAGGGGAACTACAGATGGAGGCTGACGGAGAAAGAATTTTCACAGATCCCTTCTGGCATGCTGATGGGCTTGACTGAGGAGAACGGCCGCTGCTGAGCCCTAAGGGCCGATAAGCTCCTTGAATTTGTCCTTCAGGAGCCATGCTGCGATTATCCCCGCGAATATCCCCATGAATATCGCAAAGCCCCAAGCGAAGGCTTGGGCGACAACGTACAGTATCGTAACATCGATGCCCACCTCGGAGAGGGTAATTGTTATCACTATGAAGTATAGGAGGACCTTGAGAGAGTTTCCAAGCAGATCGATGTAGAAGACCTGCCTCTGCTCGGGGGTGAAGCTCCTCTTCGCAAGCTCCCCTATCCCGTCAGCAATTATCGCGCCCACGACAAAGATGAGGATCGCGCCCACGATCTTTGGCATCATCGAAAGAACCGCCTGGACTGGTTCGCTGATGGCAGCCATCTCGAGGCTCTGGAGGGCGAACAGGAGGGCTGCCAGATAGATGG
>JANHAI010000141.1 GCA_024464205.1 Candidatus Methanomethylicia archaeon | reverse complement strand
GAGCAGAGGGCGCTCTTCGCGAGGATCAGGAAGGCAAAGACCTCGGCTGCCAAGGGAAAGAAGATCGTCATTAGGACACACTGCAGGGATATGATAATCCTTCCAGAGATGGTCGGTCTCACGATCTCTGTCCACAACGGCAAAGAGTTCGTCCCTATAGAGATCATCCCGGAGATGGTGGGCAAGTACCTCGGTGAGTACGCTATTACCTGCGGCAAGGTCACGCACGGCGCTCCAGGCCTCAAGGCCACGAGGAGCTCGATGTTCGTCCCGCTGAAGTGACACAGCGCAGCTCTTCAGCCTTCCATTTTTCCTATTTTTCCGTCTTTCCATCTTCCGTCTTTTGCCCAGCCAGGCCTCAATTCTTTGCATTGACGCCGCAATCGGAGCCTCGACAAAATATTATATCCTTGACACAGAGAAATGATCGTTGCATATGCCTCCCCCCTCAACAACCGCAAAACGCCTTCTGTACTGGCTCATTGCAGGTACCAGAGGGGGAGAATCAAGGGCCAGGATCATATCCTCGATCCGCGAATTACCAAAGAACGCAAACCAGCTGTCCGAAGCCCTCCGAATGGACTACAAGACAGTGAGGCATCACCTGGACGTCTTAAGAGAGAACGGCCTCGTCGTGCCAGTAGGGGAGGGATACGCGATGACTTACTTCCTCTCCCAAGAGATGGAGGCCAATTATGCGACGCTCGAAGAGATTTTGGGCAAAATTGGGAAAAAACAGAAAAGGGTATCGAAGGTGCAGAATCATGATGACCAATCAGCTTAGAGCACACGTTAATTCAGACCGCATCACCAAGTACGCGGCAGTAGTAGTGTTGCTTGCCTTGGCATTTTCCGCCATCGCCCCTCTTCCGGTTAATGTCGTGGGGGCATCAAATGGGAATCAGACGCAGGGCATGCAGCAGGGCAACCAACACCAGGGCAGGGACCTGGAGCTCTACTATACACTAAGGGCAGCTCTTTCAACGGTGAACATCTTGCTCTCAGCGGCGCTGATTGGCATATACATGGGCATATACAGGAGATCCAGATCGAGCTTCACGCTGGCGCTCATGCTCTTCGCTTTTGTGCTGATGCTCTATGCCCTCTCATCGAACCCCCTCCTCCACGAGGCATTTGGGTTCGGCGCATACGGGCTTGGGCCGTTCGCCATGCTCCCAGATGCCTTCGCCATGGTTGCCCTGCTGATCCTGATATACCTCAGCCTCAAATAGGCTCCATCGGCCAAGGCGATGGAATCTCCGCATAATTTGGGTATCCGTTGGGGGCAATCTTGGAAAATTCTTATCTAAACTTCTACGGTATCCTCAGAATCAGAAGGTTAGGAGGAAAAAATAGATGACATCGGAAAAAACTGGAAAGAAAAAAATCTTCGCAATGGCCGCTTTGGCATTCATAGCCGTGCTTGCCGTCGCGGCGTCCGCAACGCAGGCATCGACGCAAAATGCCGCAACCGCGCAAGTGGCCGCGTCAAACCGCATCATGCTCCAGACTCAGGCGACAAACGATAGCTCATGCTGCAGCTGCGAATGCGCTCAAGTGAGGCTGCAAGAGAGGGCATCCATCAACGCCTCAGCGGATGGAGATCAATGCCAAGAGAGGCTGCAGATCAGGTCTATGAACTGCACGTCTGGGGACGGCAGTGAACCGCTCTCCCTCCAGCACAGGCAACAGGTGCAACTCAACAACAGCTGTGGCAGCTGCACAGGCCATCAGCAGACGATGCTCAAGAACTGCGCACGAACTGGCAAATAGCCTCCTCAAGAGGTTAATTGCCCCCCTTTTTTCTAATCCGCGGAATGAATCCTGGCAGATCTGGCGATCCACAGGCAGATGCCCTTGGACGCCATCATCATTCCGGCTCCATCCGCCGCATACCCCCTCATCCCCTTGGCTGAGCCCCGCTCTGCCTTGTGAAAAACTTTTTATAGTGCTCACAGGTTTTAATCGTTGCAATCGCGTCATCATAGTAAATCGGTTGGAAGTGTGACAAATGCCTGAGTGGGGGTACTCTATAACGGATATGGATCCTGACAGGATGGCCAAGGCGAGCGGAAGGGATCTGCGCATCTCGCCTAAGGAGGCTAGGGAGATATGCAGCGCGATAAGGAAGATGCAGCTCGACGACGCCATAAAATACCTCGAGCGCGTCGCCCAGAAGAAAGAAGGCGTCCCGTACAGGAGGTTCAACTCAAACGTCCCCCACCACGCAGAGATATCGTCGAGATGGGGCATCCCGTCAGGCAGGTATCCCATAAAGGCGTCCCAGGAGATACTGAACGTCCTGAAGAATGTGAAGGCTAACGCCGAGAACAAAGGTTTGGACACAGAGCGCCTAAGGATCAAGCACGCATGCGCGCAAGCCGCGATGCAGCTGAGGAACTTTGTGCCGAGGGCATTCGGGCGGTCCACCCCATACTACCACCCGCTGACCCATGTCGAGATTGTTGTTGAGGAGGAACTTAATTGAGCGTAATGCGATTCTTTTTGGCAAAGTCGTCAAAGAACATGATTATAGACAATTACCTGAGGAATGAACTGAAGAGGGCAGGATACGCGGGCGTTGAATTCCAGAAGACGCCGCTCGGCAACCGAGTAGTCATATACGCGGAGAGGCCGGGCATGGTCATAGGCAGGCAGGGCGCCACGATAAGGGACCTGGCCCACGTGATTGAGACGAAGTACAACCTGGAGAACCCGCAGATAGCCGTCATACCCGTCCAGACCCCTGAGCTGAACGCCAGGATCATGGCGGGGAGGGTCGCCTCGGCGCTAGAGAGGGGGATACACTTCAGAAGGGCAGCATTCATTGCCCTTAGGCAGATAAGCGAGGCAGGCGCGAGGGGCGCAGAGATCATCATAAGGGGCAAGCTCTCCACTGAGAGGGCCAGGTACGAGAAGTTCAAGACTGGGGCCATACTGAAGGCAGGTCAGCCGCGGAAGTACGCGGTGGACACCGCCGTCACTCACGTCCAGCTCAAGCCTGGGATGTTCGGGATCAAGGTCAACATTTACCTCCCAGTAAACACGATAGACGACATCCACGTAGTCGAACAGCCGCCTAAGGCAGCGGAGTGATGAAGCATGGCGATAT
>JANHAI010000140.1 GCA_024464205.1 Candidatus Methanomethylicia archaeon | reverse complement strand
GGCATACCGAAGAGGTTCGAGGCAAAAATTCCGCTCCACCCCGATCACCCCGAATGGGGCATCAGGACTTTCCCCGTCCAGGAAGGGAGCGCCAAGATCGTAATCCAGTCCGCAGACGCCGAGTCCCTCAAGAAGGGGGAGGTAATCAGGCTCATGAACTTGTTCAATGTGGAGGCCCTCTCGAAGAGCGGGGGTCGATTCCACAGCGAAGGTGTCGCTGAGGCAAAAGAGAGGGGCGCAAGGATCATCCAGTGGATGCCTGCGGATCTCGGCAGGGGGCTCGAGGTCGTCAAGCCAGACGCAAGCAGGGACGTGGGGGTAGTCGACCCGCCCGTACTCAGCGAAAAACTCCCCTCTACGTTCCAGTTCTACAGGTATGGCTTCGTCAGGGTCTACAACGAGGAGGGCGCGTTCCGCGGCTACTACGCCCATGGATGAGCGTGGATACAGACCAAAAAGCTCATTACCCCCTTCTCGTTTCTCTTTACGAAATAAGCGATGAAGACATGAGGTAATCAAAATGTCTAAGAAACCGATGTTTGTTAGGTTCGACGTGACTCCTGAGATAATGGAGCGCGCGTACGAAACAGTGAAGCTTGCCAAAGATGAAGGCAAGCTGAGGAAAGGGGCAAACGAGGCCACAAAGGCAGTGGAGAGGGGGATAGCGAAGCTTCTTGTGATCGCTACGGACGTCGATCCACCAGAGATAGTGGCGCACCTTCCGCTACTGGCCGAAGAGAAGAAGATCTCCTACGTATATGTCGACTCCAAGAACAAGCTTGGTGAGGCGGCTGGGATCGATGTCCCTTCATCAGCAATTGCTGTTGTCGAGCCAGGTAAAGGCAAACCGCTCATGGAAGAAGTCATATCAAAGATAGCCGCGCTAAGGCTCAAGGCATCGCCTGAGGCAGCCCCAGAGAAGGCTCCAGAAAAGGCAGCTGAGGCGCCGAAAGAAGAGCCTAAGGAAGGGCCGAAAGAAGCGACTGAGCAGAAGGCAGAAGAAAAGCCGAAGGAAAAGCCCAAGAGGGCTCCCAAGAAGGCAAAGCCAAAGGCTGAGGCTGAGAAAGGGGAATGATCATCCCCACAAAATTTTTTGGAGGAATGATCCATGAGCCGTGAGATGGGAGAAGCGTCACCCGCCGAGGTCATTCAGATCGTAGGCAGGACAGGCGTGACAGGAGAAGTGATACAGGTCCGAGTCCGCGTCAATGAAGGAAAGGACAAGGGCAGGATCCTCACGAGGAATGTCAAGGGCCCAATTAGGGTCGGAGACATACTGATGCTCCGCGAGACCGAGAGGGAAGCTAAGAAGCTGATACCTCGGTAAGTTTATTAATTCCTGGGATTTTACCTCTTTGAGCCGAGGCGTTTGAGATGGTCAGGGTATACAAATGTTCATTCTGCAGCAAGGATATGGTCGTTGGCACAGGCATGATGTACGTCAAGAACGATGGCACGATTCTCAGGTTCTGCTCGAGCAAGTGCCGGAAGAACATGCTTGAGCTCAAGCGCATTCCGCGCCACCTTAAGTGGTCATCCAAACCCAAGGTGGAGAACAAATGATCGAGCGCACGTTTGCCATGATCAAGCCCGATTCTGTCGTGAGGGGCTTGATAGGCGAGATAATCCAGCGGTTGGAGCGCAAGGGCCTCAAGATTGTCGGCATGAAGATGATCCAGATCTCTGAAGGGCAGGCAGATCGACTCTACGAGGTTCATAAGGAGAAGCCCTTCTTCAAGGAACTCGTCTCATTCATACGATCGGCCCCTGTCGTGGTCTTGGCGATCGAGGGTGAGAGCGCGGTTTCTGTCATGAGGCGCATAATAGGTGCGACGGATTCAAAGGAAGCTATGCCTGGGACCGTCAGGGGCGACCTCTCCTGCTCCAAGAGCATGAATGCCATTCATGCCTCCGACTCGCCTGAGAACGCAAAGAGGGAGCTCTCCATATTCTTCACCGAATCCGAGATGCTCCGGTACAGCAGGCTCGACGAGTCCTGGGTCTGCTGAGATCCCCCACTTCAGGCGCAGCCGCAGCAATGGTGGGCTGGGTGCGGTTCAGACCTGCAGCATTTAAAAGTCAGCTCATGATTCTCGATATTGGTGTCCAGCATGCCCGTAAGACAGCCCATCGTCTCGGTCCTCGGTCATGTAGACGTAGGCAAGACTCTCCTACTGGACAAGATCAGGGGGAGCGCAGTCATGTCGCGCGAAGTCGGGGCCATGACGCAGCACATAGGCGCGAGCTTCCTTCCGATAAGCGTCATACAGGATTACTGCTCCCCCGTCGTCAAGGGATTCAGCGCTAGGGTGTCTCTGCCGGGCATACTGATCATCGACACTCCTGGCCACGAGGTCTTCACGAACCTCAGGGTGAGGGGTGGATCTGTCTCAGACATAGCGATCCTCGTTATTGACATAATGGAAGGGGTGGAGAGGCAGACAGAAGAGTGCATCGACATACTCCGATCAAGGAAGACGCCTTTTGTGGTCGCTGCCAACAAGGTGGACAAAATCCAGGGCTGGAAACCGATGCCTGGCAAGCCATTCATAGAGGCCTACAGGAGCCAGCCCCCCGCGATCCAAGCGCGGGTCGACGAGAAGATCTACGAGATCGTCGGCGGCCTCTCCCGGTTCGGCTTCTCATCGGACCGGTTTGACAGGATCACGGACTTTACGAAGTCTGCAGCGATAGTCCCCACAAGCGCGGTGACGGGCGAAGGAATCCCCGAGCTTCTGGCACTGATCTGCGGCTTAGTCCAGCAGTACATGGTCAAGCGGCTTGGCGTCACCGACGGGCCTGGCAAAGGGGTAATCCTTGAGGCGAAGGAGGAGCCAGGCCTTGGGAACACCGTAGACGTCATACTATACGACGGAATAATAAGGAAGGGTGACCGGATCGTTCTGGGCGGGTTCGACGGCCCCAAAGTCGCGAAGATCAGGGCGCTCCTCCTCCCGAAGCCCATGGAGGACACTATGGATCCAGAGGACAAGTTCCAGTATGTCGAGACCGTTGTGGCTGCAGCCGGGGTTAAGATCGTGGCCACGGGCCTCGAAGGCGCAGTAGCGGGGGCCCCCATATTCGTAGCAGACTCGGACTCATCACTGAAGGAATTCAGCCAGAAGATCTCGGAGGAGATGGC
>JANHAI010000139.1 GCA_024464205.1 Candidatus Methanomethylicia archaeon | reverse complement strand
GGCGGCGGGCAAGGGCATCGAGATAGACCTGCTTTCGGTCCCAGTTCTAGAGGAGACTAGAAAGGTCTGCGAAGTGCTGGGACTCGATCCCTTTAGGCTGATCGGATCCGGGTCGCTCCTCTTCACCACGCAGCCCGCAGCCGCGCCTGCGATTGAGGCCGAGCTCTCTTCATCATCCGTCCGATTTTCGAAGATCGGCGTGATCTCGGGGGATGCCTCTAGGCGCCTTTGCAAGGGGTTGGACGGCAAAACCTTCGAGATCGGGTCCCCCTCATCCGATGAGCTCTGGAAGGGGCTCGGATAATAGTTTCATTCATATCTCTTGAAAATGTCTTTTCTAAAGAACAAAAGCCATAAATTAAGCCGGAAGTAATCTATGATCTGGTGTCCCCTTTTGGCCTATGACATAATAGCCGGCGAGATGAATAGGCCAACCGTATTCAAGGACGAGGCGAAACTGTTCCCCGATCACGTCCCCGCGAACCTCGTCCACAGGGATCCCCAGCTGAAGTCGCTGAGCAGGGTCTTCCGCGTCATGATAGAATCCCCAGGATCGGTTGCCCAGAAAGCCACGCTGGTGGGCGACGTCGGCGTAGGAAAGACAGCGGTTGCAAAGAGGTTCGGCTCGACGCTGGAATCGCTTGCGCGGGATAGGGGGATCTCGTTGAGGTACATCCACGTCAACTGCTACAAGGACAGGACGCTCTTCCTCGTCATAAAGAAGGTCGCCCAGCAGGTGATGCCGAGCATCCCCGACAGGGGCTTCTCAGCGCAGGAGCTCTTCCAGACCCTCTGGAAGATACTTGAAGACGAGAACATGTACCTCCTACTCGCCCTGGACGAGATCGACTTCCTCATCTCGGTGGCTGGTGAGAAGGACGCCCCGCTCTACTTCCTCTCAAGGGTAGCCGATGAGTACCTCAACAGGCCCCAGCGGCTGAGCCTGATCCTGATCACAAGGAACCTTGATTTCCTATCGGGGCTGGACAAGAGCGTCCAGAGCACGCTCCTCCACAACGTGATCAAATTCGAGAGGTATGGGGCTGATCAGCTCCATGACATAATCAAGCTGAGAGGGCAAGACGCAATCAGGGAAGGGGCGCTCAGCGACGAGGTCCTCTCAATGATCTCCGACATCTCGGCTCCGAGGGGGGACGCGAGGTACGCGCTGGAGCTCCTCTGGAGGGCGGGGAAGTACGCAGACGCAGAATCCAACACGAGGGTATTGCCCGAGCACGTTAGGAAGGCGCAGCTCGACGTCTCGCAGTTCCCGATGCACATAATAATGGACCTCCCGCTGCATGAGCGCCTCTTCCTCCTCTCCGTCGCCAAAGTCCTGAAGAAGAGCAGGTCTGCATACGTCACGATGGGGGAGGTCGAGTCCACCTACAGGGTCCTCTGCGAGAACAGGGGAATAGAGCCGAGGAAGCACACCCAGTTCTGGGAATACCTCCAGAACCTGAAGAACCTGGGGATAATGTACGCAAAGCTATCGGGCGCCGGCTACAGGGGGAAGACGACTCTTATAGGGCTGCTCAACATATCTATCGAGGCCGTCGAGGAAGCCCTCTCAAAGGACGGGAAATGAAAGGGGTTGATTCTGATGTCGGTTGAGGAAATATTTTCTTCGAAGGGAAGGGTTAAGGTCCTTAAAGTGCTCGCCGAGAAGGGCGAGGTGAACATCTCGGAGATAACCAGGAAGGCGGCACTGAACCACACGACCGCCGCCGCCCACCTGAGAAAGCTCTGCGAGCTGGGGATAGTCGAGGAGAAGCGTTTCGGGCGGATAAGGATCTTCAGGTTCAAGAAGGAGGACGCGAGGGGCTGGGCAATCCAGTCGCTCTTCGAATCTTTCTCGAAGAGGGTGTACGGCGCATGAGCGTCAAGATGGTCGACATCAGCGGGAAGCCGCCGGTAGCGAGGGAGGCGACAGCTGCCGGCGAGATCGCCCTGAAGCCGTCCACGATAGCGAGGATTCGGTCCAATGCGCTGGAGAAGGGTGATGTGCTTGCGGTCGCGAGGGTGGCGGCAATACAGGCCGTAAAGAGGACGCCGGAGACGATACCGCTCTGCCACCCCATCCCGGTGGAGGAGATCGCAGTCGACTTTGAGATCGGCGCATCCTCGGTGGCAGTCAGGGTCAGGGTCAGGGCATCGGCCAAGACTGGGGTGGAGATGGAGGCGCTCGCTGGGGCTTCGGCAGCCCTCCTTACTGTCTGGGACATGACAAAACAGTATGAGAAGGACGAAGCAGGGCAATACCCTGGCACGTCGATACGCAGCATCCGTGTCCTCGAAAAGAGGAAAGGGAAACCGGGGGCAGATGCCTGATGCACCAGAAAGACCACCACCGCGACCTTCCGAAAGAGATCACGTTCAAGGTAATCGTGACGAGCGACACGATCTCCTCGAGGCTTGAGAGGGGGGAGCCATTTGAAGACGAGACTGGATCAGAGGCCACTCGCCTCATCGCGTCAGCTGGGTTCGCTGTCAACGGCCCGATATACCTCCCGAACAGGCTCGATGCCATCAGGGATCGAGTCAAGGGCGAAGCAGGGAGCGGAGGGGCAGACGTGATAATAATAAGCGGGGGCACAGGCATAAGCCCTCGGGACATTACGGTCGAGGCTGTATCGCCGCTCTTCGACAAGGAGCTCCCAGGATTCGGCGAACTCTTCAGGCGTTTGTCGTTCGAAAGCATAGGGACCTCCGCGATCGCCTCGCGGTCAACCGCGGGCCTAGTGGGCAGGGCGCTAGTCTTTGCCCTCCCAGGATCGCCGCCAGCAGTCCGACTAGCCCTTGAGAAGATCATATTGCCCGAAGCCCCGCACCTACTCAAGATGGCGAAGGGCTGATGGTATAAGACGATCTTCGGGAGCCAAACCCTTAAATTGCCTCGCTCCCCCTCAATTCTTGTGCCAAATGATGAGCAGGATCCCCTTCGCTATCGCAATAGTTGCCCCAGGCAGCGGCTACGGGAAGACGACGCTTATTGAAGGCATAGTCAGCTACCTCGCAGCCCGCGGCATGAGGGTCTTTGTCGTAAAGCACACGCCCGAAGAGCCTGCGATCCAGGACAATAAGGGGAAGGATACATGGCGATTCAGGGAGGCGGGCGCGTTCGCCTCAGCCATAATCTCTTCAAGCG
>JANHAI010000138.1 GCA_024464205.1 Candidatus Methanomethylicia archaeon | reverse complement strand
CGGCAAGGCGGGCTACTGCAGGTGCGGCAGCGAGGTGGCGGTTTCCAGCCTCTTCGCGCACATGGGGGAGGAGCCGGAGCTCGTGCCTTCCGGCACTATCTTCACGATGGGCTGCACGATGGCCTGCGTATACTGCCAGAATTGGGAGATTTCTCAGTGGGTCGATGCGGGGGAGAGGCGGAGCCCTGAATGGCTTTCGCGGGGCGTCGAGGAGCTGAGGCGGCAGGGGTGCAGGAACGCCAACTTGGTTGGGGGGGAACCGACACCATGGCTCTGGCACTGGCTTGAGGCGTTCAGGAGGGTGTGCGTCAATGTGCCAGTCGTCTGGAATTCGAACGGCTACTACAGCGAGGCGACTGCCGAGCTACTCAAGGGCTTCGTTGACGTCTACCTCCTGGATTTCAAGTATGGCCCGGGGGGCTGCGCCGAGAGGTTGTCAGACGCGCCCGGCTATTGGGAGGGGTGCGCCCGGAACCACCTCTCTGCGATTGAGTGGGGGGAGGTGATCGTGAGGGTCTTGGTCCTGCCTGGGCACCTTGAGTGCTGCACCAAGCCTGTGCTCGAGTGGATAGCCAGCCAACTGGGGAGGGGGACAAGGGTCAACCTGATGTTCCAGTTCAGGCCCGAGTGGAGGGCGAAGGAGGGTGGGCTGGGGAGGGGGCTCTCGAGGGAAGAGGAGAATAGGGCGGTGAGGATTGCAATCGACGCGGGGCTTGAGAATTTCATAGTCTGAGGTGGCAGTTGTGAACCAATATAACAAGAAAGAGGGGTGTTTATGATGGGGAACGGTGGCGAGGCGGGCGATGCATCAAAAAACGGATCGCAGGGCGGCGTCGAGGCGTCCTACGTGATCCACGACCACCGCTCAAAACGCCCCCATCACGACCTGAGGCTGGAGAGGGGAGGGGTCCTTAAGAGCTGGGCTCTGCCGAAGGGCATGCCGTCCTTGCCGGGGGAGAGGAGGCTTGCAATCATGGTCGAGGACCATCCGTTAGAGTATGGCAGCTTTGAAGGAACGATAGCGGAGGGGGAGTACGGCGCAGGCGAGGTGAGGATCTGGGACAGGGGGACTTACGAGGAGGTTTCCTGGTCGGATGAGAAGATCGAGTTTGTGCTGAAGGGCGGCAAGGCGTCGGGGAAATACGCGCTAGTTAGGTTCAGGAAGGCGGGCGAGGGGGCGTGGATACTGCTCAGGGGGAGGGGCTGAGGTGCTGGCACCCAAGAAGTTGTATTTGGGGACTTCCGGCTGGGCGTACGAGTTCTGGGTGGGGAACTTTTACCCAGAAGGGACGCAGAGGGCAGGGTTCCTTGAAGAGTACGCGAAGCGGTTCAACTCTGTCGAGATAGACAGCACGCACTATGCCATACCGCCAGCTTCGATGGTCAGGAGGTGGAGGGAGAGGGTGCCGGAAGGATTCAAATTCGCAGCGAAGTTCCCCAGGGAGATCACGGAGGAGAACATGTTCAGGGACGTCAAGGGGCTGGTCGATGCGTTCCTCAAGAACATTTCCTTGCTCGGCGAGAAGTTGGGTCCGCTCCTGATTCAGTTGCCTTACAACTTCGACCCTGAGAGCTACTTCGTCCTCAAGGACTTCCTGTCGACCCTGCCGTGCGGGTTCAGGTACGCCGTGGAGGCAAAGAACAGCAAGTGGCTAGGCGATCAGCTTTATTCGCTCCTAAGGGATCACAACATGGCGCTTGTGCTCGCGGACCACCCGTGGGTGCCAAAGGTCGATGTCCTGACGGCGGACTTTTCATACATTAGGTGGGAGGGTGACAAGTCGAGGATCAGGGGCACCACGGGGGCGGTCGAGGTCGACAGATCGGCTGATACTGCGGCGTGGGCAACGAAGATCAGGAAGATCCTTGAGGTCGCGGACGTGTACGGGTACTTCACCAAATACTACTCTGGGCATTCGCCCACGGACGCCTTGAAGATGCTCCAGATGCTCATGGGGATGTGACCGGCTCCATCACCACTCAGGCGGGAGGGGTTGCTTGGCTTCTCTGGGAACCGAAGTCTGTGAGGGTTAGATAGATCCCCTTCACCATCGTCAGGGAAGGTGGCAAGGAGCATATTACCATAAGGAGGTGCCAATCAATTGTAACGGCGAGGCTTACGCTGCTCACCACGATCGGTTGGGCCAGGGCACGGAGGGCGTCTAGGGGGACCTCGACGGTGAGCGACCCCACGTGGAAAGCCGCTAGGACGTAGGTTAGCGAGAGGGCACCGAGCAGCAGCGTGGCTGGCCCGTACGCTTTGGATCCCCTGACGAAGGATGCGATGAAGGCTGACGCAGCCACAACGGCGCCGAGTGCCGGCAGGTATGTGGGAATCGCCGCCTTGCAGAGCTCGACCATTGCAGGCTGCAGCTCCGATGGAGCCGCGCCGCTCGCCAGCGAGGGCAGGAGGGCCGGTACGGCGCAGAGGGCCGTGAAGATGGCTGAGGCGATCGCTGAGCTGAGGGCAGTACGGATGATGAGGTATCTCCTCGCCATAGGCTTACCAAGCAGATCAGGCATTGATCGGAACACCAACCTCGAATTCGCCAAAATCCGTCTCGATATGAATGGACAGGAAGGTCCCCTTCAGCAGCAGGAACAGGTTCGGCAGCACCATTGTTAGCTGGGAGCTGGAGCGCTGATGTGGTGGGGCGTTTATCTGCGTTTTCGCGCTGGTGGAGAGAGTGGAGTTAGCGTAGGACAGGATTGCGGTTATGTTTGCCTTGAGGGGCATGTCGTTGTTGTTAGTGAAGCTGAACGGGAAAGTCACGCGGGAGTATGACATGTTGATCGGGAGGATGATTGGGATGCCGAACTCCACATCGCCCATGTATCCCCCCCACCCCATCTCGGACGCCCTCGAGAAGTTCAGGACGCCTATGCCCTGCACCTCGACAGAGGCGTTTATTGTGAACGTGATGTTCGTCACTGAGGAGAAGAAAAGGTCGGCGAGGCTTATGGTAGGGGGTGTGACGGTGATCGGGAAGGCCCCTTCGAAAGACGACTTTGGCTCAACGTCGAGGGAGAGAGTTATGTTGTAGATCCCTCCGAAGGGATCCGACACGGTTGCATCCAATTTACCTATGACTGGAATGAAGTCGGAAAGGTTATCGAATGAGATGACGAGGACGGCGGAGATGGTAGATTCGTC
>JANHAI010000137.1 GCA_024464205.1 Candidatus Methanomethylicia archaeon | reverse complement strand
ATGTAATTCAAAATCATTGAAAAGTCCTTGCGACTTATCATGCTGCTGCTTCAATGGGAACTAAAGCGTTAAGAACAGAAGGCAAGATAATCCTGACGGGGAGATGGATATGCCTGTTTGCCCAATAGACACTGGCAGGTACGGCAGCGGTGAGATGAAAGCACTGTTCGAGGAGGAGGGAAGGATACAAAGGTACCTAGATGTGGAGGCGGCCCTGGCCGAGGCTCTAGCTGAGGAAGGCGAGATCCCTTTAAAAAGCGCAAAGGCGATCAGGGAAAAAGCGTCGGTCAAGATTGTCACGCCTCAAAAAGTCAAGGAACGGGAAAAGAGGACGCGCCACGACCTGATGGCGCTTGTCGAGGTATTGGCTGAGGAGGCGGGCGAACATGGAAAGTATGTTCACTGGGGAGCGACGAGTTACGATATAGTTGACACGAGCTGGTCCCTAATCGCGAGGGACGGCCTTTCCATAATAAGGTCAAGGATGAGGAGAATGAGGGACCTGCTCTGCGAGATGGCTCTCAAGCACAAAGGGACCGTGATGGTGGGGAGGACGCATGGCCAGCACGCAACTCCGATCACTCTTGGGCTAAAGATGGCTGTTTATGCGGCAGAGGCTGGACGTAACCTTCAGAGGCTCGCGCAGCTTGAAGAGAGGCTGATTGTCGGCAAGATGAGCGGCGCAGTTGGTACAATGGCGAGCCAAGGGGAGAAAGCCATGAAGATTGAGGAACGGTTGATGGGCAAGCTCGGGCTGAGACCGGCCGAGGTTACAACTCAGGTGATCTGCCGAGACCGCTTTGCTGAATTCATATGCTGGGCAGCAATAACGGCATCTAGCTTAGACAGAATCGCCACTGAGATCAGGAATCTTCAGCGGACAGAGATACAGGAATTGGCTGAGGGGTTCGAGACAAGGACGCAGGTGGGGAGCAGCACTATGCCCCATAAGCAGAATCCTGTGGACTGTGAGAAGGTGTCAGGCCTGGCGAAAGTGATGAGGGGGTTGGTAGTCCCTGCACTTGAGAACATACCACTATGGCACGAAAGAGACCTGACCGATTCGAGCAGCGAGAGATTCATAATTCCCATGTCGTTCATCATCCTTGATGAGATGCTGATGACACTCATAAGAGTTCTTGAGAACATGAGGGTCTACCCCGAAAGGATGGCGAGGAACCTTCTCTTGACGCAGGGCGCGAACCTAAGCGAATCCGTGATGATGGCTCTTGCAAAGAAGGGCATTGGTAGGCAGAAAGCCCATGAATTGCTTAGGATAGCGTCAATAAAAGCATTGAAGGAAAACGCACCATTACTTGATGTCCTTTGCAGAATGCCGGAGATCACAGCATTAATCAATGAGGCTGAGCTGGCTGAAAAGATGAAGGCTGAGAATTATATTGGAAAGGCTCACGAGCTTGTCGACAGAGCAGTCGCCTTTGCAAAGGAACAATGATTGCCGATCCTTTTTTCGTTCCTTATAAACATCGATTGGGCAAGGTCTAGGAAAAAATGCACAAGCGAAAAGCCCGTTTAAATGTCTGAAAACAGCAACGATACAATCAAGCTTCCGCTTGTAAATATATAATATATATTTTTAGAAATAAAATATATCAATATTTAAACTACACTTTCCAAATATATATTATGTGCCTGCATAAGAGTTAAAAACTTGAGGTCCAGATAGCCAAGTCAAAGGGTCTGTACGATGGCTCAAAAGGGAAAGATCATACTAGGCATCTCGTCAAACATCATTTTTTTGGGAATCGTTAGCTTCTTCACTGACATCAGCACCGAGATGGTAGTTGCAATCCTGCCGACATTTTTGGTCTTGAACTTGGGGGCGACACCCGAGATAGTGGGCCTGATTGAGGGGGCAGCAGAGAGCTTGACTGCTTTCATAAGGCTGATATCAGGCAGGCTTTCTGATGTCACCGGCAAGAGAAAAAGCCTCACAGCTGCAGGCTACTCGCTATCGAACGCCGTAAAGCCACTAATGGGATTGGTCGCTAGTTGGCCCCAAGTCATGGCATTGAGGATGGGGGACAGGGTTGGGAAAGGGCTAAGGACGCCCCCAAGAGATGCCATAATAGCAGATTCATCCGAGGAGCAACACATGGGCAAGTCTTTTGGCTTGCACAGGACACTCGATCAGCTCGGCGCAATCGTTGGGCCGATATTGGCTTTCCTGCTCCTAGTCCCATTAGGATATAACGGCATTTTCATTTTGACCATAATACCTGGCACGCTAGCAATCCTTATACTATTATTATTCGTGAGAGAGCCCCCAAAAAGAGCGCAGGGCAATAATATCACGCTTCACAATGCCCGGGAAGTGATGAATCGCAAATTTCTCTTTTACATCGGTTCCGCTACGCTTTATGCGGTGTCCTCAATAAGCTATGCGTTCATATTGCTGAGGGCGATCGAGATTGGCATTCCTCAAGAATATTCACCGCTCGTCTATGCTGCCATACAGATTAGCCACGTTGCCTCAAGCCTACCTGCCGGGGAGATATCGGACAGGTTTGGAAGGGTTAAAGCAGTTCAATTGGGATATGCGTCGCTTGTCCTCGCTTTCATCACCATAGCGACGACGAGCGATCCCCAGCTTATGATGCTTGGCGTCGTCCTCTTCGGCATTAACCAAGGCATTGTAGAGACCTCGCAGAGGGCGATAGTTCCGAGCCTTGTACCCCAAGACCTTAAGGGGACCGCTTATGGCGTATACAATACTGCTGTAGGCGCCGTTACATTCCCGACGAATTTGATCGCTGGCTTTATCTTCATGACTTACGGGAGCGCATCTGTCTTCATCTATGGTGCAGCTTTCGGGATATTCGCTTCCGTAATGATGGCAGTCACAGGTAAAGTCTCGAAGCAAGGGCAATGAAGATTACGATGGGTTTACTGAGTTCAGTCCACATTCATCTTCATCCATCCCTTTCCGTATCTCCTAAAGCCAATTTTTCTATAGAAATCAGCGTTATTCTGGCGTGTGCGGAGGGTTATCCGGATGGGCCTCCTAGAAAAAGATGCTTTTGCCCAATCGATAGTGGAATCAATTAGCAATGATCCCACACCTTTCCGCCTCATATCCTGTTTGACGGCTAGCCATTCAATCCTTACGGTAGGCGCTTTTTTGCTGTCTATGAACCGGAAGGCAA
>JANHAI010000136.1 GCA_024464205.1 Candidatus Methanomethylicia archaeon | reverse complement strand
TTGAAATCCCCAGATGAAAAGTTCTTCTTCCCTCCCCGATTCAAAATCTCCACAGCCGATCTTGTGAAAATTCTCAACGAGAAGGAGAGTTTCGTCATGGGCATCTCCTTTAAGTGCCCAGCCGTACCAACCGACATACTCTGGGGGGAGCTGAACAAGAGTCTCTCTAGGATGGCGAAGGCGATCGAGGGCGAGGGCTTCCTAGTATTGGATTCGGCGGCTTGGAGCGATGAGGCAGAGATTGCCTATTTCCTCTTTGAGTTGGACAGGGCGACCCTCCCCAATTGGAGAAGGCACACCGGCCCAATGGTCTACCTTGCAACTGAAAGCGACAACTTCCTCTCCAAGTACTTGAAGAATGAGGACGTCGTCTCTGGCCCTTACATCCGCGGCAGCAGGTGGTGCGTCGATCTGCGACGCCGATTTACTTCGATCGAAGAGATAATCAGAAAGGATCTGCCCAGAATGGGGATCAGTAAGCACGTAGCAGAATCGCTCTCCCGCGGGTTCGATTTGATCTTTGGGGAGGACCTCGGTACAGCCGCCAGCACTAATAAAGAGCTTTTGGCGTATCTCTATGACTTTGTAAGGAAGAAGCCAGCATGGCTCTAATAGAGATGCTGCCAGATGACCCCAAGTTAGCAGCCATCTTATCTTATCCCCGCTTCAAAGAAGACCATTACCGGGGCGTTCTAATGGATCTCGAAGACCTGGGGATAACAGGGATCGTCTCTCAGGGGAATTTCGAGGTCGGAGGTTTGAAGGTTGTGGGCAAGGGGTGCGTGGGCATTGTCTGCGCAGGGCGGCTGGAGGGGGAGGTGGTTGCCATCAAGGTGCTCAGGGCCGATGCTAACAGGGAGAGCATGCTCAGGGAGAGCCAGATGCTCGCAGCGGCAAACTCATGCGGAGTCGGACCGCGCCTTATCTCAAGCAAGGGGCGGGTCCTCGTGATGGAGCTCGTCCGAGGTCTCCCGATACTTGGATGGCTTGCTGGGAGACCCCCTGCTTTAAAGGCGAAGCGGGCTGTCGGCAGCACGCTCCGGCAGGCATTCAGCCTGGACATGGCAGGAATAGACCATGGCGAGCTCTCCAATGCGAGCAAGCACATAATGGCCGATGGGAGCGGCAAAATTTGGATAATAGATTTCGAGACCGCAAGTGTCTTCAGGAAGGTCAGGAACTTCACGTCCCTTCTTAGCTTCTTTTTCTTCAAGGAGAGGCCGAGCGCCATAATGGAAGAGTACCTTAGCTGGAATCGGAAAGAGATCGCGTCCATAATCAGGGAGTACAAAGGCGGGGCTTCTGAAGCACTGTTCAATAAGGCGCTTTGCACCTTAGGGCTTGACTGATGAGCCTGTGCACACAGGACCTTTATAGTGCGGCCTTCCTGTTGCTTAAGCCCTGAAGCCAATTTCAAAGAGGTTAAATGGAGGGGCATGGGATTTCATCTTGGGTCGCCTTATCGATGACGAACGAGAGTCTTGGAACTTTGTGATGGCAAGAACTTACCCGACTGAGGTAGGCGATCCACTAAAAGGGATCTAATTTTGTCCCTTCGCGATTCGAAGGCTGGCGTTTTAGAAAGATTTAATAGCATTCTCTCTCGTTGAGAGAAGCGTGCAGCCCATAAGGGGGACCTGCACACAAACGGAAAGGAGTTGAAATAAATGGCAGCTAGAGAGATGCACAAGGCAACCTGTTCTGCCTGTGGCAAAGAATGCGAAGTTCCATTCAAGCCAGACGGCACAAGACCAGTGTATTGCCGCGAGTGCTACAGTAAGAGAAGAGGAATGAGAAGGTAAGAAGGCTTTCATGGAATAGCGGAAGCGTAGATTTTAATATTTTTTGAAACACTTTTCCAATTTCATAAACGTTCAGCGTTTTTCCATTGCCACAAGAAGCCATGCTTGATCTCGCCTGGTGCAGATCAGTCATGGATGATGGCAGCCTCATGGAGCTGACGGCGGGTGGGGCGATCCACGGCCTTTGAGTGCGTTTCTTATCACGTTTGGCATACCCTTTGAAAACAGCACAAGCACGGGGAGGATCTCAAGCCTCCCAAGCCACATCGCAAAGATTAGTATGCCCTTCGAGTAGTCGTCCAATATCGAGACAGGATAATAAGCTGGGCCAACGTTGCTCTGTGCAGAGATCGCTAAGGAGAAGGCTCCAAGCGGGTCTGGGACGCTGAAAGTCAGGAGCGTGAAGACGACGATCAGCGAGAAGATGTATAGGAAAAAGTATGCGCCGACTTTCATCACATATTCTTCCCCCAAGACCTTTTTCTCGATTTTTATTGGCATCACTGCCTGATGGGGGAGCGATATTTTTGCGACCTCCCTTTTGACCAGCCGGTAAAGCACTATAAGCCTCCAGATCTTGAGCCCACTCGCTGTGGACCCTGCACAACCGCCGATCATCATCAGGACGAGAAGGATAGAGAGGACAAAGAGGGGCAGCTTTGTGATGTCGATCGAGGTGAACCCAGTGGTGGTGGCTATGGAGATTACGTTGAAGAACCCATCCACCACGCCATCCGGGATGGAGGAGCCCCCAATCGCCATGATAATGGAAACCACTGTACCAGCGGAGAAGATTATGGCTATGAGGACCTTTGATTCAGCGTCCCTCAAGAGCTGCCTCAGGTCGAGGCGGTAGATGTTGTAGAACAATGTGAAACTGAGGGCGCCAAGGGTCATGAATATGCAGAGGACCAGCTTCACGGGTTGATCGAAAGATGCGATGCTAGCGGTCTTCGTGGAGAAGCCACCCGTGGCCATAGTGGTCATTGCATGGTTGATCGCATCGAAGGCGGACATTCCTGCAAAATAAAGGCATATTGAGCAGACAGCAGTCAAGAGCGCGTAGATAAACCATATGCTCCTTATGGTCGATTTGACGCTTGTCGTGAATTTCTCTTCCCTTCCCTCGAGCGAATACAGCCGCCAAGTGCTCATCGTTCCCCTCAGGAGCATCGTGAAGAGGAGGATGACGCCCACCCCGCCGATCCACTCGGTCAGGCTCCTCCAGAACAGCACAGATGAAGGGAGGGATTCTATGTCAGTAAACAGTGTCATGCCAGTTGTCGTGAAGCCTGATACTGTCTCAAAGAGGGCGTCGAGGGGGGTTATGCCGGTTATCAATGCCAGCGGGATCGCGCCTATCACGGAAACGAATAGCCACGC
>JANHAI010000135.1 GCA_024464205.1 Candidatus Methanomethylicia archaeon | reverse complement strand
ACGTCGATCTTCCAATTGCTTGCGCGCGCCACTGGGCCGACGGCACCACCTTCAAATGCCTCGCTGTACGATAGGGGACCGACGCCCATGAGCCTTGACTTGACGACTGGGTGATCCGCCACCAGGAGCAATAGCTTGGAGCACTCATCCTTCAGGCCCTTGAGTGCAGCTGACGCTTTTAAGGCTAATTCGTTGGAGACGTCCCTGCTTACGCCACCGATCCGCCAGATGCCGTAGTTCACGCGGTTCCCGGTTATCGATTCTATAATGTCCATTACCCGTTCCCTTAATCCCCACGTTATCATGAATCCGGTCTTCCATCCAATAACGTCAGCAACAACGCCTATCCATAGGAGGTGACTGTGAGCACGGTTGAGCTCGACCAGGAGAGTCCTGATGTATGCTGCCCTATCCGGGATTTCTGATTCATAGAGGTTCTCAACAGCTGTCACGTAAGCCAACCCGTGGGCAGCGCTGCATATGCCGCAGACACGCTCTGAAGTGAAGACTCCCTTGCTGTAACCGCGCCTCTCGATCAGCTTCTGGATCCCCCGGTGGTGGAAGCCGGTCTTGATGTCAGCAGAGACGACCTCCTCCCCTTCAACCTTCACATACACGATCTGCCCCTCTATGACGCCCGGGTGGTAAGGCCCTATCGGGATTAGTGTAGAATAGGCCTGTTTCGGGGATATCCCGAGCGGGATCCACATCTCCTGAGGGCTTGGCTTTACATCGATCTCCTCGCCAGGCACTGGCATTTGGCCTCCTGAGACTCCTCCTTCGACCGGATTCGGCCATTCGTACGGCAGGAACTGGTGCCTATAATCGGGAGTGCCAGGGAATCTTATGCCAAGCAGCTCCATCATCTCCCTCTCGGCCCAACTGGCCTGCCAGGTCACCTTGGCGATGGATGGGACAACGGGATCTTCTTTAGACACCGTCGCTTCTAGTAAGATGACAAGCCTCTCTTTGGTCTTTGAGAAATCATAGATGTGCACTACCTCAAAGCCCAAAACGTCCAGATCGACCGCGGTCGCATGTATGAGGCGGGCACCATATTTATGGACGAAGCGATCAGCGAGCTTGTCTAGCAGGTCAAGATCGACCTTCACCGCGACCCGATTCTCGCGGAGCGGCTTGAACTCACTGCCCTCTGGGGCAAGTTCCTCCCTTACTAATTGGAGGAGGTCGGGGTCAGCCCTGAATATCATTTCTTACCCTCCTTTGAGGCCAACTTTTCGATGAATTTCGTCGTTGGGATTGGCCGGCAATATTTCATGCCAAAGTCATCTGGCTTGTAGCCAAAAGCTATCGCGAGCAGCTCTGAGAAGTGGACTATGGGCGTATCAAAGGAGATCCCCCTCTCATCTTTGAATACCTTGACCGCCCTCTCGAACTGATCGTAGCAACCCGAACATATGATCGCATAGGCATCGATGTCTAGTTCCTTGGCTGTCGACATCTTCACCCCGATCCTGTCAAAGATCGACGTATGCGGATCCGAGAAATACAAGAGGAGGCCACAACATGTTTTATCGTACGGCGTGTCGATGATCTCAACACCGGTCGCTCTGAGTATTTCGTCAAAATAGCCAGGAAGCTTGTCGCCATGTTTCCTTGCATGGCAGCCGATGTGCCGCATGATCCTGAAGCCATCGAGGGGGCGGACGACATTAGATCTGATCTTCTTCAATCCGACGTCCTCATACAGTACCTCTAGGAAATGCTTAACCTTGAGGTCCCCGCTGAAGTGCATGCCGATGCTCGAGAGGTTCCGGTTGACCATCTCTAGCTTCGCTGGCTCCTCAGTCAGCTCTTTCAGAGTTTCGTAGTGCGATATCCAGCAGCCGTTGCAGGAATCGACAAGGATTATCCCCTGTTTCTCAGCATTAGCGAGGTTCTGGCTGGTGAGTGTAAGCCACCAGTCAGTATTTATCGCCTTCCAGACTCCAGGTCTGACGCAGCAGAGCGTTTCCTTCATCTCCTCAAAGTCAAGCCCGAGGTGCTTGGATATCATCAACGTCGCCTTTTCCGCCCAAGGCATTTTTGCAGGCATCACACAGCCGAGGAAGTAGCCGTATTTTTTGTGCCCCCGTGAGTTGGCTGTTTGCGATATGCTATTTGCCATGATCAAACCTCATCCACCATTCAATATTCGAAAACCCCTTTCTTCTTGTCGAACCCCAGCTTCGTGGTTATGCCGGCCTTCTCGAGCAGGATCCTCTTCTTCTCTAATGCGTCCTTGAAGGTGTGCGCGGTTGGAGGCCTCCTCTCGAGCCCGCAGAGGGCCCTGTCCTGCTCTATGTCATCACCGACGTAATAGACCAGCCCCACTTCGAAGTCCCTTTTTAGCGAGGCTTTCGCTATGTCTGGCGCAGCAGGCCTGAATGACCTCCGAAGGGGGAACTGTAGTGATTCTTCGCTCTGCTGATGCTTTGTGGCCTTCTTACCGGCCTCAAGCAGCTTGACCCAGCTCTTGATTGGCTTTGGTTCGGACATCTCATACACCCCTCAACTTCTTCACGTATTCATATGCCTCCTTCCTTGGGAGGAGGTTGAGCGCGCCTGCGCTGCACATCTGGAAGCACATCGGGTACTCGCCATCGCAGAAGTCGCATTTAACGGAGATCAGCCGCTCCTGATCGAGCCGAGGTATCCCAATGGGGCATGCTTGGTTGCATGTCCCGCATCCAACGCACAGTAACGGCGAGATCCTCACGATACCCTTCTCATCCTTGTATATGGCTTCCTTAGGGCATGCTGCCAGGCACATCGGGTAAACGCAGTGCTGGCAATTTGCGTTCACGTAAGTGCCCCTTTTCTCGGGGTTCTCATAAACGTAAAGGAGCCCGTACCACTTGTCAAATGTCTTGTAATGCTTGTAGGCGCATCCTATCATGCACTGGTTGCATCCTGTGCACTTGTTCGGATCGTGGACGATTACAAGATCTGTCACTTTCTCGTCAGTGCCTGGGACAGGGATAGGCGATTTTAAGTTCTTCTGGATCTTCGTTTCTGTTACCATCAGTGGTACACCTCCACTGCAGTCATATTCGCAATAGTTTTCGCAGCCATCTCCAACCACTCCTCGATCTGCTGGAATTGCCCTTGGAAAGCAATTTGATTTGCGCCCAAGGTGATCACGATGCCCAATGCGAGTATCCCGACAGCTATGACTATGCCAGGCATCCTGAGGAGGCTGTGCTTCGCCTCATG
>JANHAI010000134.1 GCA_024464205.1 Candidatus Methanomethylicia archaeon | reverse complement strand
TGTAAAGCTGCGGCCGTAGTCTAGCCTGGTCTAGGACGTTAGCCTGCCAAAGGCTAATGAACCTGTAGAACGCTAAGGACCCGGGTTCAAATCCCGGCGGCCGCACCACCGTCCTTTTTCTGACGGCGACCGTTTTGCTCAAGCTCGCAAGGATTAGCCTGAGGCGGCGCCTACTATGCCTTCACGCCCACGAGAGAGCAGAGCCTCTCGAACGCCTCCGACCATGATGCGGCATAGCTGTCCTGCATCCTCCTCTCCTGAAGGTAACCGTAGTACCCCCTTATGATGGAGAAGACTGTGTTCTGGGCGCGCCAGAGGTTCAGGGGAAGGCTCAGCCTCTTCAGAATCGTAAGGAAGGAGCTCAAAGCCTCGATCCTCTTCAGGTCATCGGGATCATTCGCGAATTCCTTGAGCTCGCCCTCTATCCTACTAGTCGCCTCCAGTCCAATTGCGTCCCGGTCGATCTCTATCTGGAGCGCCTTCACGTCGTCCACGATCGATGAGAACTCCTCGAGGTCCAGACGGGGTGCCCTAAGCGCCTCAAGCATCTTCGAGCTGAGCACGACCTCCGCTGCAGCCTGCAGCGCCTTCGGCGGATCCATCCCGATGCTCTTGAGGAAGAGGAGGGCTGGCTGGTTGGTCGAGAAGACCTCGCTGTAGAAGTCGTTTGCCTTCGATACTGACGCCTCGAGTATTTTGCTGACGATCTCGATCTGCTTGTCCTTGAATAGGTTCCTTAGCGAGCACGGCGCGCATTTCCCCCCCTTGAAGTTCTGGTCCATGATGGAGAGGATCCCGTAGACCTCGCCCCTCTTGAACGCGTCCCTCAGCTCGCCGTACATCCTGGCGAAGTCGCTCCCCGCGCCGGCTTCCCTTATGCTTCCGTACACGTTGTGGTCGCCAAGCCAGAGGATCGCGTACTCGAGATCGATCGCCTCGAGGAGGATCTCGGAAGTCACCTTTGACTTGCCGATCACGAGGCAGAGGCGCCCTGACTTGAGGGAATTGTGGAATTCGTCCTTGACGGAGTAGCAGTAAACATGCCCCTCCCTCTCCTTGCTGAAGACGGACGAGATCGCATAGTGCATGCCGACCTTCATCAGGTCCACGGAGGAAGGCTTCACCTGGGAGGCGTAAAGCTTCGCCCCGTCACCGATGCTCTCAAGGTTGCTCTTCGCTGAGGCCAGCCTCCTGACGTACTCCCCTTCAAGCGATCTTGCTGAGAGCTCTTCGGCGAGCTGGATTGCCCTTGCCGCGGATCTGATGACCTGCACGGCCTCGATCCCGGATATGTCGTCGTAGAACCAGCCACAGCTCGTGTACATAAGCATCCTGTGGCGCTGCATCTCGAGGCATTTGAGGGTGCGCTGCCTCTCAGCCATCCCGATGGCTGACCTCGAATTCCTCTTCAGAAACGCCTCGAGTGCTTCAGGCGACCTGTCCATGACTATGGATATGTAGTCATCCCTCGAAGCCCACGGGTCGACAAGGTATTTCGATGCTTCAGCCGCGTAGATCCTGTCGAGCTCGTCCCTCAGCCAGTCGGCCGCCTCGCGTAGTGGCCCCCTCCACTTCTGGCTCGGGCATATCCCCGTGTTGCAGCCGCAATCGCTTCGCCACCTCTCGACGCCATGCGCGCAGCTCCACGAGGATTTCTCGATGATCTGGACCTCGCTAGTCGGCGGGGAGATCTCGAGGAACTCCCCATAGTTGGTTATCCTCGCCAGCCCATTAGACTCTATGTGGTGGATACAGTAGGCGAGGGCCATGTCCCCGAACTTGTGGTGATGACCATATGTCTCGCCGTCGGTCGCGACGTTGACGAGGGCGGGCGAGTTGGTCTCCCGCGCCGCGCTGACGAGTCGCTCGGCGAATGACTTGCCGTCGCTCAGGAGGTTCCCAAAAGCGACGTCGTTGGAGATGGGCTGGTTGAAGAAGAAGACCGAGATCTCCCTTCCAGAGGGGAGGCTGCAGAGGTATGGGACTGTCGTGTCGATCTTGCCGCCCGCCACGTCGGTCCAGGTCTCAGACCCGAGGGCCCTTACTTTCGATGCTTGGAGCGGGGAGAGGACGGTGAACTTGACCCCAGCCTCGGAGAGCAGGTCCAGCGTCTCGTAGTCGACGGCGGTCTCTGGGAGCCACATCCCTTCCGGGAGCCTGTTGAACCTCTTCCTGAAGTCCGCTATCCCCCACCTTATCTGCGTCTCCTTGTCCCGCCTGCTGGCCAGCGGCAGAATCATGTGGTTGTAGGCGAGCGCCATAGCCGAGCCGTGCCCCGAGAACCTTGACGAGCTCACCCTGTCGGACTCGATTATGGTCCTGTAGAGTTCTGCGTCGTGCCTCTCGAGCCAGGAGAGGAGGGTCGGTCCGAAGTCGAAGCTCATCTTCGTGTAGTTATTGACTATGTCCACGATCTTGTTCTCCTTGTCGACTATCCTCGAGGCGGCGTTCGGCGCGTAGCACTCGGAAGCTATCCTGGCGTTCCAATCGTGGTAAGGGCGGGCAGACTCCTGCAGCTCTATCTCCTCGAGCCATGGGTTCTCCCTCGGAGGCTGGTAGAAATGACCGTGGATGCAAACGAACTTGCTCATCTGGTGTCCACTTCGGCGTGAATCTTACTGTTATCCACATAAGATAAAGCATCTGGTATCGGGCGGCGGAGCCTGCTGCAGGCGGAGGGGTTTGAGTCCGACCCGAGGCGAAAGTCAAGCCGCGCACAGGGGCAGCTGGCGTCTGCCCGGGCGGGTGCCACAAGGTTGAATGCAGGATCAGCTCTTTGCGGTCTTGGCGCTATCGAGGACTTCCCTGTATATCGACAGGCACCTCTCCCCGACCTTATCCCACGTGAACTCGGAGAGGACGCGCTCCCTCGCGTTCCTGCCCAGGAGCTGCATGTGCGCCTTGTCGGACAGGAGGCTGTTTAGCCCCCAGGCTATGTCGTTTGGATCGTACGGGTTGATGTGATAGCCACATTGGTTGGGCCCTGATGCGACTACGATCTCCCTCATCCCGCTCACCCCCCTTGCGCCTACTACGACCGGCTTCCCCATGGACATCGCCTCGAGCGCCACTATCCCGAAGGGCTCGTAGAGGCTGGGGAAGGTCGCGACGTCCGCAGCCGCATAATGGAGGATGCGATCTGGCTCTGGGAGCATCGTGAAGTTGAAGGAGACTCTCTCTGTTATCCCGAGCGACTTCGCAAGCTGTGGGAGCTCGCCCTCGAGGTC
>JANHAI010000133.1 GCA_024464205.1 Candidatus Methanomethylicia archaeon | reverse complement strand
CCCGCAGATGCGCTCATCGCTCTTGAGCAGAACCAAGTCAACGCCTCACTGCTTTGGGAGCCGTATTCGTCGCTCTCGGTATACAAAGGCTTGAATCTAGCTGTCTGGGACAAAGATATCTATCCCGCTGACTACCCGTGCTGCCTCCAGGTCTTCTCAACCTCATTTGCAAAAGCCAACCCGGAGTTTATCCAAAAATTCATAAAGGCGCTGATAAAAGCCGAAGTCTTTGCTTATGCCCACAGCGACACGTCGCTCCCCATGGTGAAGAAGTACATGCCAAGCATACCCTTCGAGATAATCTATGACAGCGTATTCTACATAGACCCTGACCTTGGTAGGGCGAGGAACCCGATAAGCGCCTACATTAACACAAGCGAACTCACCTCTTTCTGGCAACTTTTGGTGCCATCGCTCCTTACCCAGAATGATTACAACAACCTCATCTCGAAGATAGATCTTTCATACTTCCAGGCCGCTGTGAATGATCTCAAGAGCGTAGGCTTTAAATTGCCGCAGAAGTATGGTTCTTGAGATGGTTGCAATGGTATACTCGACGTCTCTATATTACTTTACGAATGACCTATTCAGGGAGAAGGGGATAAGGATAACCATAAAGGACTTGGAAGAGGTAGGCAAAAAATACAACACTAAGATAACCAACCACGCCAACAAGATTGGCGCCCCTGGCTTCTTCTCCAAGTACTTACTCAAGAATTACGAGCTCGACATAATGGACATAACCATCGAAGGTGAGACTGAAGAAAGCGTGAAGATGACGATACGCGAACTTTACAATATCTATGGTCCATACGAGACCAAGCGCGGGCAAAATGAGAAGATTGCAAAAGAACTGAAGAAGGAGCTCCAGCCCCGCGCTTGATTTCGGCAGACCGAAATCCTTATTATTTTCGGTGCCCCGAAATTAATGGGCGCCAAACATGAAGCCTTCAAAGAACAAGAATGCGGACGACTATTTAGAGCTGATTTACACCCTCTCGGTGGAGGGCTCTCAGGGCGACGTCAGGATCAAGGAAATCGCTAAAGGGCTAAGGGTATACCCCTCCACAGCGACAGAGATGGTCCAAAAGCTCTCAGAAAAAGGCATGATCGTCCATAATGATTATGGAGGAGTAAGGCTAACTGAAACAGGAATCAAACGTGCTGAATCCGTCCTCTCTCGCCACCGCATACTGGAGTGCTTCTTCGTAAATTACCTGAAGATGGACCTCCTTGAGGTGCAAGGTGACATATGCGGGATAGAGCACCACTTGAGCCAGGCAGTGCTGTTGAGCCTTTACGAGAAATTGGGGCGCCCAAAGACCTGCCCACACGGAAAGCCTATCCCAATCGGTTGGAGCTGATCCGCATGATCCATGAGGCGCTAGAGATATTCGTGATCCTTAAGAACAAGCTGTTGGAAGTGACGAGGGCTGACCTACTGAAGGAGGGTATAGACAAACCGACATATGACTCGTTGATATCCAAAGGCCTTATCGAGGAAGACGGGCTAAAGCTCTCGCTCACAAAAAAGGGCGAAGATTTCCTGATAAGCCATCGCGAAGGATACCTCCACGACCGGCTGATCGACAAGGGAAACTCCCTGCCAGAGGTGGGCGCGTCCGAACACTGGAGGCGCTGCCACAGGATAGATGCAGATACTTTGGCAGAATTCTACCAAAGGCTTAGGAACATGCCTTACCATATAGAGGATCTTTTGCCGTTGGCGGATCTCCCTGAAGGCAAGACGGGCGAGATCATCTTGATGGTCGGAGGGAGGGGGATGACAAGGCGGCTCTGCGAAATGGGGCTGACGCCAGGTGCAAAGGTTCGGATGGTGAAGAAAGCTCCCGTTGGAGGGCCGATAATCCTCGAAGTGAGATCGACGGAGATTGCGATAGGGAGGGGTCTCGCATCGAAGATGCTCGTCAAACCAGAATCATGAGGGAGGGTAGGCGTGAATGGCCCCAGCAATAGGGGAAAGCGGTCCCCAGCTCGTATTGTCCCTGGTCGGGAATCCTGAGGTAGGGAAAAGCACGCTCTTCAATAGCATCACAGGCTTGAACTATTGGACAGGTAAGACTTTCGAGACTAAGGAAGGCATCCTTTCTTACAAGGGGAGGAGGTTCAAGGTAATCGACCTGCCAGGTGTCTACTCTTTGTCGTCTTACTCTTACGAAGAATTGATAACGAGGAACTTCATACTCTCTGGGGAATCTGACGCCATTATCAATGTTGTTGACGCCTCCTCCCTGGAAAGGAACCTCTACCTCACGATTCAGCTGCTAGAGATGGGCGCCCCAGTAATCGTTGCGCTGAATTTCGTAGAAGTGGCCCAGCGGAAGGGTATAAAGATAGATTCTGACGAGCTTTCGCGATCCCTCGGCGTCCCCGTGGTTGAGATAAACGCTATTACTGGCAGGGGGATAGACGATCTCATCGAGCGGTTCGCTTCATCGCTGCCCTCAAAAAGCAAGAGGATCGCTTACGGGAAAGAGGTCGAATCCGCAATATGTGAATTGAGAGACGAAATAATTGGGCGTGGAATCGCCCTGCCCCCAAAATATGAGGCCGAATGGGTCGCGATAAAGCTTCTTGAGGGGGACGAGGAGATCGCGAAGAAGATAGATGGGCTTCCGTTGGTGGAAGAAAAGGTCGTGTCGCTCCGTTCCGAAATAGAGCGCATCCATGGGGAATCGGCATCGACAGTAATTTCGTCCGAACGCTATTTCGCCTCTAACAAAGCGGTCTCCAGGTCCACCTCACCTATTAAGGTCCCTGTCTCCAGGGCCCAAAGACTGGACGAATTGCTCACACACCGAATATTCGGCTATTTTTTCCTAATCATGATAATGGGCGTGATGTTCACGGCAATCTTTGCGTTTGGGGGGTACCTCTCAGCCCTCATAGATGGCGGCTTCGAGATCGCGAGCAAGATGGTGGCATCCGCTCTGGAAGTGATTGATCCCCTGCTCTCGGCACTCATCGTCAACGGACTGCTATTTGGAATTGGTGCCGCCCTCTCGATAGCGCTGCCTTACATCGCGACATTCTACATGGCGATCTCAATCTTAGAGGACAGCGGATACCTGCCGCGTGCGGCATACCTCCTTGATTCACTGATGCACAAGATAGGTCTCCATGGCAAGGCGTTCATACCCATGATACTTGGATATGGGTGTAGCGTGCCTGCCTGCATAGGCTGCCGGCTGATGGAGACTCGGAAGGAGCGGCTTATCTTGGGCAGCC
>JANHAI010000132.1 GCA_024464205.1 Candidatus Methanomethylicia archaeon | reverse complement strand
AGAGGTCCTCATCAAAGACGGGAGGCTCAGGACAGACATCACGATTCTGGTAAACGGCAGGCATTGCATGTTCCTCGAGGGCCTGAAGACGAAGATCCTAAAAGGCGACATCGTCGAGGTCCTCCTTCCGATGATAGGCGGGTAACAGGGCGCTAATAATTGTTTATTTAAGAATATTCGGCTCGCAAAAAAACCTCATTTTTTAAACGAATAAATTACATTTATCACTGGGTTATATAACAAATTTTTTATAACCTTTTAGCCATTTTACTGTAAGGTGCTCATATGACAGAAGTCGATAGGACACAAACAGGGCCTGATCCACGCGTCTACGAACACCTGGCTGCGATAGTCGGATCCCGCTATGCGAGCATGAGCGAGGACGTCCGATATACTTACTCGGAGGACTTTTTGACATTCGAGAAGCCAGGAAGGGCGGACTATGTGGTCATGCCAAAAACAACAGAAGAGGTTCAAGCGATAATGCGACTCGCCAACCGCCAGAGGATACCAGTGGTGCCGTGGGCTTCGAACCTAAGCATCGGTAGCCTGGCGACGCCCTTGGACGGCGGAATAGTTATTGACCTCAAGAGGATGAACCGTGTCTTAGAGGTCAATGAGGACGACCTCTACTTCATCGTTGAGGGTGGGGCTTCCTCCGCCGATGTCGTGGGCTACATGAATAGGCATTATCCAGGCTACAGGGTGCCAGTGACGTTTGCGCCGCCATCATGCGGCTACGTGGCGTCTTCATTGCTTTACGGGATGACCGATCTATCGATGGCCTATGGGGACGCGAGCTTCTTCATAAATGCCTTTGAGGCTGTTTTGCCAACCGGCGAGGTCATACACACCGGGTCTCGGATGGCGTCCCCCTATTGGAGCCACCATTCTGCGCTACCAGACTTTGGCTTGAACGGGCTTTTCATCGGCTGGACTGGCACAAGCGGCGTAATAACGAAGGCCGGGATAAAGCTCTTCGTGAGGAGGCCCTACAGAACCGACTACTTCATGGACGCGGACACGGTGGAGCGCGGTTTCAAGGTACAGCGGATGTGCGCCAGGACGGGCGTCGTCGACGACATCGCATCAAACAACTGGGGCTGGGGGAGGGTGGAGGCTGGAGAGAGCCTGCCGTTCTCTGAGGGCCGCAGGCAAGGAGAGCCAGAGCTGAGCTCTTGGATCGCTTTGAGTGGCAACACGGTCAAGGAGATCGAGGCAAAGGAGGAATTGATCAAGGACATAGTCTCCAAAGGCGGGGCACAACTCACGCTCTTCGAGGAAGGGATCAAGAACTTCTGCAAGGGGGACCAGATAAAGTTCTTCAAGTACCTCCCGATGCAGCTCTCGAATGACATTAGCGGCGCAAGGGGAGGGAGGGCGCAATGGGTAGGGGGTTTCTGCCCACCGTCTATGAACGCTCCCATCTATAGGGCCGTTGAGAAGGTCTACGACAAGTGGGGCTACACCGCTGAGGGGCAACCCATCCAAGCATACAATAGGTTCATGGACCACGGGCACGAGGGCATAATCAGGTACAACATATTCGGGAGCAAGGACGACACGCCAGAGACAGTCGAGAGGCACAGGGCATGCCTGAGGGAGATCGCCCAGACTATGCGGGACCACGGAACGATCCTCTACAAGGCGCCGCCCGTATTCGCGAGGATGAACTGGGAGAGGACGAACCCAGCGGCAATGGACATCATTAGGACTTTGAAGAGGAGGATCGACCCCAACGGCATAATGAACCCGGGGCAGATGGACATTTAGGAGGAGATTGAGATGTCGAATGTATATCCAAAGTCATTCAAGCATATTGAGGACAAGCTGAAAACATACAAGATCCCCCAGCAGTGCATACACTGCGGGACATGTAGGACGTACTACCAGTCGAAGTTCTGGAACCCAGTCTGCCCGAGCGGGCAGTGGAAGCTCTTCGACCCGTACTACCTCAGCGGAAAGATGCAGCTCGCGATGGGGCTCATCAAGGGCAGGATAAAGTGGTCCAAGGAGATCGCTAACCCCTTCTTCGAGTGCACCCTCTGCGGCAACTGCTCCGAGCAGTGCCACGTCGTCGAGACTGACGGGAGGCGCCCGATCTTTGAACTCGCGCTTCCGCTGCTCGAGGCGGTCAGGGCCGATGCTGTCGCGAACGGCTTCGGGCCGGATGTCCAGCGCAAGTACTGCGAGGCGATAGTCGAGAAGCACAACCCGTACAATGAGCCCCACGAGAAGAGGACTGCTTGGCTAAAAGAGGCGCTCGGCGAGGATGCATTCTCCAAGAACCCTGACTATGTGCTATTCCTTGGCTGCACATCGTCCTATAGGCAGAAGAACATAGCGCTCGCTACTGCGAAGATATTCCAGAAGCTTGGGCTGAAATTCACTGTCATGGACGACGAGTACTGCTGCGGATCCCCAATCCTGAGGACTGGCAGATGGGAGCCGGTTGCAGACCTTGCGAAGCACAACTTTGAGGAAGTCAGGAAGACAGGCGCCAAGACAGTGGTCACCTCTTGCCCAGGCTGCTTCAAGGTCTGGTCGCACGACTACGCAAAGGAGAACTACGGTGGAGTACTAGGCATAGAGCACGACTTCAAAGTCCTGCACACAACCGAGCTCCTCTCGGCTCTGCTCAAGGAAGGCAAGCTGAAGTTCAGCAAGCCGATCAATGCCAAGGTCACTTTCCATGACCCATGCCACATGGGCAGGAACTTGGGGGAGAAGGCGCTCTACGATCCACCGAGGGAGATCCTAAAGGCGATCCCTGGCGTGGAGTTCGTCGAGATGGAAAGGGTCAAGAACGTGGCCTGGTGCTGCGGCTCTGGAGGAGGCGTGAAGTCCGCGTTCCCGGAGTTTGCGATCTGGACCGGGAAGGAGCGCGTGAACGAAGCGCTCTCGACAGGCGCGTCAGTCCTCGCGAGCACATGCCCGTTCTGCCAGCGGAACCTTGACGACAGCGCCAAGGCGATGGCGACCAAGATTGACGTGACAGACGTCGTAGAGATGGTGGAGAAGGCCCTCTAGGGCCCCCACACCTATACTTTTTTAGAGTTCCAACTAGATCAGCAACAGGGGTTTTGATTGATGGATTCAAGAGAGAGGGTAAAGGAAGCCCTGAATTTCAATGAGGTCGACTTAGTCCCAGTGATACCGCCTTTCCAAGGTTTTTGGGCGTTGATGGCAGCAGGTTACAAAATCTCAGAGACCTTCAGGGAGCCGATGAAGGGGGCTCACGCCCAGATGGCGATGCTCGAGAAGGCGCCATTCGA
>JANHAI010000007.1 GCA_024464205.1 Candidatus Methanomethylicia archaeon | reverse complement strand
GACATGCAGAAGGACATGCCAGAGCTTGGTAAGTACATGCCTGTCAAGATGCAGTGAGTAGGGGGAAATTGATGATGTCGGTTCCTCCTGACGATATCGAGGCTATAAAGCAACGGAAGCTCAGCGAGATGAGGAGGAGGGTCGCTGAAGAGGAGCAGGTAGAGAGGGCGCAGCAGGAGGCAGAGGCGCAGAAGGAGGCCATATTGAGGACGATCCTCTCTAACGAAGCTAGGAGCAGGCTCCACAACCTCCGGATCGTGCGGCCGGAATTCGCTGCCCAGCTCGAGATCCAGCTCATCCAGCTCGCCCAGGAGAAGCGGCTCCCAATACCGCTTACTGATGAGCAGCTGAAGAGGATACTCCTCCAGCTGCAGGACAGGAAAAGAGATATTAGGATAACAAGGATTTGATGAGGAGAAGGCATATGGCAAGCAATAAGCATCTCAGCAGGAAGAAACGCCTGATTAAGGCTAACAAGCAGAGCAGCCCGGTTCCACTATGGGTAGTTGGCAAGACGAGGGGGAAGGTCAGGCGCCACCCGAAGATGAGAAACTGGAGAAGGACTAAACTGAACCTCTGATCTAGGTGAGAGAAATGAGCGCTGATAAAACACCCTCAGAAGCGAAACCCGAGCTTGATGCTGCGAAATCCGGAGATCAAGCCGAAATTACTGATGAGTCAGTGAAGGCGGAAATAGAACCTGGCGAAGAGAGCAAGAAGGCCGAACCTGAGGAAGCGGAGGCCGCAGAGGCTCCGAAGAAGGCGGAAAAGGGGAAGAAAAAGAAGAAGAGGGAGAGGGAAGCGGAGGAGGAAAAGGACGAAGAGAAGGTGCTTGAGGAGAAGTCCTTGACCGTGAACCTAAGGCATGCCTACCTCACATACGGAAGAAAGGCTGCGCCCAAAGCGGTCCGTTTTGTAAAGGAGAAGGCCCGCAGGGTCTTCAAAACTGAAGACGTCAAGCTGGACAAAAGCGTCAATGAGATCCTCTGGTCCAGAGGAAAGACCAAGACCGAGAGGAAGATCGTCGTCAAAGTGCAGAAGCTCGAGGGCGGGGAAGTGAGGGTGCTGGCTGCGGAGGGATAGTCCCTCTTGTCAATCACGCGCCTCTCTCTTTACGGGAACACCAACATAGGTGCATTCACGTTCGCTACGGACGCATTCGCGCTCGTCCCGCCAGACATGCCTGACGGCGCGCTGAAGGAATTCGCGACAACGTTGGGCGTTCCAGTCCACAAGGCCACTGTCGGAGGGAGCGTCCTTTTAGGCATCTTTATGGCAGGCAACTCAAGGGGGCTGATCTTGCCCACTTACGCAACGGATGAAGAGGCATCCTCAATAGAGAGATCAGTCGGCGTACCGGTTGCCCTTTACGATGGCAAGAAGAACGCCCTCGGGAACATGATCCTCGTGAACGAGAGGGTAGCGCTGGTCGGCAAGAGCATGGATCCAGCCCTGAAGCGGCTTGTTTCTGAACACCTGTCGGTGGACCTATACGAAGGGACCATCGCCGGACTGGAGATGGTTGGCGTATGCGCAGCAGCAAACACTAGGGGAATAGTTGCCCACCCGCTGGCGACAGAGGAAGAGCTCTCGTTCCTGGGCAAAATTTTTAATACCCCCGTGGACGTCTCTACGGTTAATTGCGGCTTCCCATACCTTCGCGTCGGGCTGACCGCAAACTCTAATGGGGCAGTCGTAGGGGAGGACACGACTGGGCCAGAGATGGCGAGGATTGAGTCCTCCTTGGATCTGTCAAGGTGAACATAAATGAGCAAGAATTACTCTGTGAAAGGGAAAATGAGGCTCAAGTTTGAGTGGAAGAAATTCGAGAAGAAAGTCGCTGCGAAGAGCCCTGAGGCGGCAAGGGAGCTAGCCCTCAGTAAATTGGGCGGCAACCACGGAATCAAGCGGTTCGACATCGTTGTCTCCTCAGTCGACGAAATCGCGGTGAACCCACAATGAGCCAGCCCAAGCAGCCGACCAAGCTCCCCCCGAAGGAGGAGCTAGACAACCTTCTGGTGGAGTTCTCAAACCTAAAGGCATATGCTGACGCGGTGAGGCAGCAGCTCGACCTCACGACAAACGTCATTGCTGAGCTGATCTTGTCAAAGGCATCCATGAGCGAGATAAAGTCAAGGGAAGGCAAGGGCGAGGTCATGATTCACATCGGCGCCGGTAACTACATCAAGGCGCAGCTCCAGGACGTCAAGAACGTCGTGATCGGGATCGGCGCAGGAGTCTCAGTGGAGAAGAGCCTTGACGACGCGATAACTGAGATAGACAGCAGGATCAAGCAGGCCCAGGATCAGTCGAACTACCTGCAGAACCAGTACATTCAGGCATCTGGCAGGATGTCGCAGATCCAGCCGCGCATAGACCAGCTTTATTCCCAGATCGAGGCATCCGGGCAGGCGTAGCACTTGTTCGAGAAGCTCAAGAAGGCGCTGGGCGATCTCGTAACTGAGGTTTCGTCAAAGACCATCTCTGAGAGTGACATCGAGTCGTCGCTTTGGAACTTCCAGATCGCCCTCCTTGAGTGCGACGTAGCGCTCCCCGTCGCAGAATCGCTCTCGGAGAAGCTCAAGCAGAAGCTCCTCGGCTCCAAGGTCAAGCGTTTTGGGGACATCTCGCCTCTTGTTGAGTCCGCATTCAGGGAAATCCTGGGCGAGTCCCTCTCCTCGGCAGACTTGGGAGGGCTGATGGGGGGAAAGAAGCCTTACGTGATAATGTTCATCGGTGTCAACGGGACAGGTAAGACTACAACCATCGCGAAGGTCGCCAAGCACCTGCTCGACAGGGGGAGAACGCTGGTCCTCGCCTGCGCGGATACCTTCAGGGCAGGCTCGGAGGAACAGCTCGAGACACACGCTGCCAGGCTTGGCGTGAAGGTGATCAAGCACCGGTATGGGGCAGACCCGGCGGCCGTCGCATACGATGCCGTCGCATACGCAAAGTCAAATTCACTGGACGCGGTGCTCATAGACACGGCAGGCAGGATGCAGACCGACAAGGGTTTGATGGACGAGCTCCTGAAGATACACAGGGTCGTCTCGCCAGACCTGACCGTCTTTGTGGGCGATTCTCTCGCGGGCAACGACGCCCTCTCCCAGGCTGAGGAGTTCAACAAATACGTGAGCATAGATGCCATAATACTCACCAAGGTCGACGCGGATGCGAAGGGGGGAGCCGCAATATCGATCTCGAGCACAGTGAAGAAGCCGATAATATTCCTCGGCGTCGGGCAGTCTTATGGCGACCTTATTCCTTTCAACCCATCTTGGGTGATTGATAACATTTTATCGAAGGCGCCCAAAAAATAAGGATCCTTTATTATATAAATTGTAATATTGTAGAAAGAGATTTAAAGCAGCATTTTTATTCAAGCACCCTTAAGGTTGGTGAAAATATTGAGGAGTATGAAAGGAAGGGACTTTCTCGTAACTTCAGACTTCACTAAAGAAGAGCTTACAGCCATGCTCAAAAAGTCAATGGAGATGAAAGCGGACGTCAAGTGCGGCAGATACGTACAGCCATACCTCAAAGGCAAGACGGTGATCTTGCTTTTCCAGAAGCCCTCTACTAGGACGCGCATATCTTTCGATGTAGGCGTGCACCAGCTCGGCGGCCACCCGATATACCTCAGCTGGAACGAGCTGCAGCTGGGCAGGGGTGAGACGATCGCAGATACCGGCAGGACCTTCGACTGCTATGCAGACGGCATAGTTGCGCGCGTCTTCAAGCACACAGACCTCGAGACGATGGCGAAAGTCGCGAAGGCTCCCGTTATAAACGCGCTGAGCGACACCTCGCATCCTTGCCAGGCGCTCGGGGACGCATTGACGATAATCGAGAAGAAGGGGAAGATTGAAGGGACCCGCGTCACCTTCGTGGGGGACGGCAACGACAATGTGTGCCGGTCCCTCGCCGAGATCGTGGTGCAATTAGGGGGGAAGATGACAATCGCATCTCCGCGGAAGTACATGCCGCCAGAAGATTTCATTGAGAAGGTGAAGGGGCTTTCTTCACAGGGCGCCTCTATTGATCTCACGGAGGATCCGGTTTCGGCAGTCAAGGATTCGGACGTCATCTACACCGACGTCTGGACCTCAATGGGTCTCGAGAAGGAGGCCGAGGAGCGCAGGGCGACCCTCAAGCCGTACCAGCTCAATGCGCAGCTCATGTCCTCAGCGCCACAAGACGCAATTGTAATGCACTGCCTGCCAGCCCATAGGGGTGAGGAGATCACGGACGAGGTCGTCGATGGGAAGAACTCAGTGGTCTGGGACCAGGCCGAGAACCGCTTGCATGCGCAGAAGGGGATCATGGCCCTCCTTCTTTAACCACTTTTTTTGGTGTAGGAATTGAGGCTGATAGTCTACTCGGCAGCCGATCCGGCCGGGCGGAACATAGCCTCTCATCTCAGCAAGATGATCGGGCTCGCCCCATCAAAGGAAATCAGGTGGGACGGGCGACCGATCGAGTTCTTGGAATACGCTTCGAGCCTTGTGGAGATGAGCGTCGAAGGTGAGGGCATAGAGTGGGCGCTGCTGCTCTCGAGGCACAAGAGCGCATCCGGGAAAAAGTGCCTCACTGTCCATACCCCAGGCAACCTCTCGGGCTCTGCCGACCTTGGGGGAAGGCCGAGGAGCGTATCGATATCAAACCCCGCCCTGCAGTCCGCCCTCCTTAGGGGCCTCAAGGCTTCCCGTGACGAGCTCTCCCTCGAGATCCAAGTTACGGTTGAGGCGACACACCACGGCCCTACAGAGCTCAGATACCCCGTGACGTTCATCGAGATAGGCAGCGACGAAAACGCGTGGGTGGACGAAGCGCTTGGCGAGGCAGTCGCGAGGGCTATCGTAAAGGCCGTCTTTTCTGGTCCCTCGACCCCCAAGGGGCGAAGCGCAGTCGGCGTAGGCGGCGGCCACTACTCGGAGAAGTTCACGGATGCCATACTGAGCGGGGTCTACGATATGGGGCACATCGTCCCCAAATACGCCTTGTCCGAAGTGCCCGACATCTCGCCCATCGCCATATGCGTCGGGCGTACGCTCGGGGGCTGCCAATCATTAGTGGTGGACTGGAAGGGCGTCCCTTCGGCTTACAAGGCGCTTATAAAGGACTTCTCTGGATCAACCGGGATCGAACTCGTAAGGGTTTGAGCATTACTATCAAAAGAATTCGGAAAGTTTAAATTGAGCCTTATCTTCTTACCCCTTTGCTCACATAAACAACAGCGGTGAGTTAGATGGGTCTGTCAGAGTCGCTACAATCAATGGGAAAGGTGCTGAAGCTTTCGAGGAAGCCTGATTTCGATGAGCTTAAGCTCTCGATGAAGATCTGCTTCCTTGGGCTGATCGTTGTCGGCATCTTCGGCTTCATAATACAGCTCGTGGCTTCCCTCATCTTGGGCGCAGGGGGATGACCGACAGTGACTTCAACGCCCAACTCCAGGATATTCGCTGTAAGGACAACCGCAGGGCAAGAGCAGAACGTAGCCCTCCTTATTGAGAGGCGCTGCTCCTCGAAGAAGATACCGATAAAGGCAGTCGTCTCCCCGCAGGACGTCAGGGGATATGTCTTTATCGAGGCAAGCGGCCCCAACATTGTGAACATAGCCATCGAGGACGTCAAGCACATCAAGGGGTGGGTTCCTGGCAAAGTGAATTTCGATGACATAGTCAAGTTCATCATGCCAAAGCCAGTGGTCGACACAATAGAGGTCAACGACAAGGTCGAGATCATCGCGGGTCCGTTCAAGAGCATGCAGGCAAAGGTCACAGTGGTCGACAAGGCTAAGAGCTCAGTGACACTCGAGCTTCTCGAAGCGCCATACACCCTCCCAATAACTGTGCATGCAGAGCAGGTCAAGCTGATAGCGCACGGGGAGGCACCCAAGAAGGAAGAGGAAAAGATAAACGACTCCGACAAGAAGACTGACATCTTCAAGGCTTTTGAAGAACTAGAGGATGAATAACAATGACAGCAAAGAAAACCTTCAACTTCCTAGTTGACGGAGGCAAGGCAACAGGCGGACCGCCAATCGGCCCGTCGCTGGGCCCGACCGGCCTCAACATAATGATGGTCATCAACAAGATAAACGAGATGACCAAGGATTTTGAAGGCATGAAAGTTCCGGTTAAGGTAATCGCCGACCCAGATACCAAGGAGTTCGAGGTCGAGGTCGGTGTGCCTACCACCACTGCCCTGATCGTTAAGGAGCTGAAGATCGAAAAGTGCTCCAGCAACTCGAAGGCAGAGAAGGTGGGAGACCTCAGCATAGAGGCGGCTATAAAGATCGCCAAGACGAGGTATCCACTTTCCGTGGCAAGGTCACTGAAATCATGTTTAAAGGAGATCCTTGGTACCTGCGTTAGCATAGGCGTCACCGTCGCCGGTAAAGACCCCCGCGAGGTCCAAAAAGAGGTCTCAGCGGGAACATATGATGAATTGATTGCCAAGGCGGAGGCTGAGTGAAATGCAGGTCGACATTCAGAAGCTGACAGCCCTCGTTGACGAGGCGAAGAAGAACTCCCAGAAGAGGAACTTCGAGCAGGCGATGGAGCTCGTCGTCAACTTCAAGGGTCTCGACGTCAAAGCGCCAGAGAACAGGATTAACGAGACGGTAACCCTATCGAACCCGATCGGCAGGGACGTTAAGGTCTGCATCATAGCGGACGGAGACCTTGTCGTGAAGGCTAGGAACGCGGGCGCTGACATGGTCATTACCAAGCAGGAGATCGACCAGTACGCTGGCAACAAGAAGGCAGTCAAAAAGCTTGCAGAGAAGTATGACTACTTCGCAGCCAGGACCGACCTGATGGCGACAGTCGGCAAGACCCTCGGGTCCGTTTTGGGGCCAAGGGGGAAGATGCCGGAGCCGATACCTCCATCAGCAAACGTCGAGCCTCTTATCAAGAAGTACCGCTCGGCAGTGAGGATCAAGATAAGGGACCAGCCAGCGATCAGGTGCCGGATAGGGTCAGAGAAGATGGAATCGAAGGCAATCGCTGAGAACATAATGTCTGTACTAAACACGATCGATAGGAAGATAAAGCTAGACCAGTATCTGTCCTCGATCGTAGTCAAGACGACCATGGGAAAGCCAGCTAAACTCAGGTGATACCAATGCCAGCTTCAAATGTAATTGCTAATGAAAAGGCGGAGAGCGTCAAGAGGCTCCAGGAGCTCTTCCAGAAGTACCCGATCTTCGCGATAGCAGACCTGAAGGGGCTGAAGGCTAATCAGCTCCAGGTCCTGAAGAAGAAGTTCAAGGACGATCTAGAGATCCACGTCGCAAAGAACACTCTCGTTAAGAGGGCTTTAAAGGAGGTTGGTAGCTTCAAAGATCTGGAGGGTCTAGATCAGTACCTGAAAGGATCCAACGCATTCGTCTTCTCGAGGAAGAATCCGTTCTTCCTGTACTTGATGTTCGAGAAGAACAAGGTCGAGTCAGCGGCGTCTCCTGGCGACATCGCGCCAAATGACATAACCGTCTCTGCCGGGAATACAGGGCTGCAACCAGGCCCGATCCTGAGCAAGTTCGGCTCAGCAAAGCTGCAGACCAAGATCCAGGACGGAACCATCTGGATAGCAAAAGACACCGTCGTCGCTGAGAAGGGCATGCAGATATCAGCGGATCTTGCCGACCTCTTGGGCAAGCTTGGCCTTAAGCCAATAATGGTTGGCCTCAAGCTCAAGATGGGCTACGATGGCGGCATCATCCCATACGACATACTCGCGATCGACATCGAAACCTACAGGTCTAACGTCGCAGACGCAGCGAGATCCGCGGTCAACCTCGCGATCAACGCGGTATTCCCGACCAGGGAAACATCTGCCATTCTGATAATGAAGGCATTCGGCGAGGCAAAGAGCGTCGCGGTGAGCGCAGGGGTTCCGATCCCAGAGGTGCTGGGCGAGATCCTCTCCCTTGCTGAGATCAGGGGCAAGGCCCTCGCGAAGGCAGTCTCTGAGAGGAGCAAGGAGATAAAATTCTGAGGCGCTCAAGGTGAGGTCAGGAAACACTTCGTCCGTTAAAGCCCCCGCAAACAGAGGGGGCGTTCCTGCCCCACATGAGCGAAGGATTTAAGTACTATTATGTTGTGATAACTTCTCGCTTGGTCGGGGGTGATTAAGATCGAGTATATCTATGCCGGTATGCTTCTCCACAACGCGAAGCAACCAATTAGCGAAGACAATGTTAAGAAAGTCCTTTCTGCTGCAGGAGTTGCAGTCGACGAAGCCAGGGTCAAGGCTCTTGTAGCGGCGCTGAGCGAAGTCAACATCGACGAGGCCATCAAGGCAGCAGCGGTCCCTGTCGCAGCTGCTCCAGCGGCAGCTCCAGCTCAAGCCACAGCAGAGGCTAAGAAGGAAGAGAAGAAGGAAGAGAAGAAGGAAGTAGCCTCTGATGAGGAAACCGCAGAAGGACTGGGCTCCCTATTCGGATGAGCCCGTTGAAGCCTAGATACGTGCGGCCCCGCCGATCAGGATGGGGCACACGCTCCTAATTTATTTCGATAATTGCAATCGGTCCGATCTTTCTAGCCAAACCAATGAGTGGCGTGTCCAAAATTCCGATAATCTTAAACTATTCCCCGATCACTAATTATCAGCTTGGTCCAGCTGGTGTTCATCTGATGATCGCAGATCCTGAAGCATACCGTTTGCGCTTTTTCCTAGAGAACGGCTTCATCAGGAAGGAGTGCAGTCACTGCGGCAGGCATTTCTGGACGCTCGATCCAGACGCAGCTCTCTGCGGGGATTCCCCTTGCGTCCCATACTCGTTCATAGGCGATCCGCCCACTAAACGCAAGTTCACCGTGGCTGAGATGAGGGAGGCGTTCCTTTCGTTCTTCGAGCGGAACAACCACACAAGGGTGAGGCGATACCCCGTGGTCGCCCGCTGGAGGGACGACATATTCCTAACGATCGCCTCGATAGCATGCTTCCAGCCGCACGTAACGAGCGGCGATGTGCCGCCCCCCTTTAACCCGCTGACCATCTCGCAGCCATGCATAAGGATGAACGATCTGGACAACGTCGGGAAAACCGGGGGCAGGCACATGACCATATTCGAGATGATGGCCCACCACGCATTCTCGTCCAAGGAAAAGGAGGTTTACTGGAAGGAAGACACCGTCAGGTACCACCACGAGCTGCTCACGAAGGACCTCGGCATAAAGGGTGAGGAGATCACCTATATCGAACACTGGTGGGAGGGCGGCGGCGATGCAGGTCCGGACCTCGAGGGGATGGTGCGCGGGATCGAGCTCTCTACCCTCGTCTTCATGCAGTATAAGAGAGTCGGGGATAATTACCGCGAGCTGCCGATCAGGATAGTCGACACCGGCTACGGGCTGGAGCGGTTCACCTGGGTATCGCAGGGAACCCCAACTGCGTTCGAGGCGGTCTACGGCTCACTCATGAGGGGTTTCATGGAGATTGCGGGTGTCGAAGAGCCAGATCCAGCCGCGATGGCTGAGGCGACAAGATATGCAGGACTCATGAATGTGGTGGATGCAGGCTCCCTCAGGGAGGCTAGATCCGTCCTGGCGAGGAGGTTGGGCATGGACGTGGGCGAGCTCGAGCGGGCAATGTCCCCCATCGAGGCGTTGACCGCGGTACTCGACCACACCAAAGCCCTCGTCTTCATGCTCAGCGACGGCATCGTCCCGTCGAACGTCCAGGCGGGTTACCTCGCAAGGCTGATGATAAGGCGCACAAAGAGGCAGATGGATTCGCTCAAGATCAAAGTGCCCCTCTCGGAGCTCCTCAAGATGCAGATCGACTATTGGAGGAGCCAGTTCCCAGACCTTGCAAGCAACGTCGATTACGTCATGAGGGTAGCGGACCTCGAGGTTGGCAGGTACGAGAAGACAGTGGAGCTCGGGAAGAGCCTCATCGGGAGGATCGTAAGGTCGGAAGGCATCGCAAAGTCCGGGGTGATGCCGCTGGAAAAGCTCATAGAGCTGTACGATTCAAATGGGCTGCCCCCTGAGGTCGTAAAGGAGGTCTCTGAGGCGCAGGGGGTGAAGGTAGAGATACCCGACACTTTCGACACGATAGTTGCGGATCGCCACTCAGGATCAGCCGATGGCGGAGCCAAGAAGTCTGAGGAGAGGGATATCCTTGAGGGGATCCCGCAGGTCCAGGCGACTGAGGCCGTATATTACTCAAAGCCGAAGCTGAGATCTCTAAGCGCAAGAGTCCTCTACGCCGACGACAGGAGGGTGGTCCTCGACAGGACGATCTTCTACCCTGAGGGGGGAGGCCAGCTCAGCGACAGGGGCACTATCTCGTCTGGGGGGAAAACCGCGCAAGTCATTGACGCCCAGCGGTCGAGGGGAGTAGTTGTCCACTTCACGAGCGGTGAGGCATGTTTCAGGGCGGGGGACGAGGTGGAGTGCAAGGTAGATTGGGAACGCCGCATGAGCCTCGCCAGGCACCACTCCTCCACCCACATACTGCTCGGCGCTGCAAGGGCCGTCCTTGGGGGGCACGTCTGGCAGGAAGGGGCACAGAAGGACGTCGACAGGAGCCGTCTTGACATCTCTCACTTCGAGAAGATCTCTCGCGACCAGCTGAAGGAGATCGAGCTCATCGCAAACAGGACAGTCGAGGAATGCAGGCCGATCAAGGCGTATTTCGAGGACCGGAACCGCGCTGAGCAGTCCTTCGGGCTCAGGCTGTACCAAGGAGGCGTTGTGTATGGCCCCACTATCAGGGTCGTTGAGGTCGAGGGGTGGGATGTGGAGGCTTGCGGCGGGATACACTGCGAGAACACAGGCGAGATAGGTATGATCAAGATCCTCAGATCCGAGAGGATCCAGGACGGCGTCGAAAGGCTCGAGTTCGCCTCAGGGCAGGCTGCGGTGAGGGCAGTCCAGGATATGGAGTCTGCGCTCCTGGCAGTCGCCGAGAACCTGAGCTCCCCGATCGAGAGGGTCGTCAAGGCATCTGAAAAGGCCGTCTGCGAGATCAGCAGCAGCAAGAAGGACATCGAGCGCCTGAGGAGGTCCATGGCTGCCGAGATCGTGCCGATCCTCGTCGCGGCATCAGAACCGGTCGGCAAAGTGAGGTTCGCTTTCAGGGCTTTCGAGAGCCTGAACTCAGCGGACCTCATAGCTATCGCCTCCTGCGGCGTCTCGAGTCACCCAGAGATGGCTGTCATGCTCTACTCCAAGGCAGACAACAGCGTTCTCCTCATGGCAGGGGAGTGGGCGGTCAACCGCGGCTTTAACGCTGGGAAAGCGTTGGCAACGGCAGCATCGTCGGTTGGAGGGAAGGGAGGAGGTAAGCCAGACATCGGCCAGGGGCGCATCCCGGCAGAGGGCGAGCCACGCCTCAGCGAAGCAGCCCTCTTGGTGAAGGGGATGTTGGAAAAGCTTTATTGAAGATCGCTTGTAGAATAAACAGTCCGGTGGTAATCCAAAAGATGTCTCTCGAATTCAGGACAATTGAGGAGAAGTGGCAGAAGAGGTGGGCGGAATCCAAGGTCTTCGAAGCGGATCCGGAACCCGCCAGGCCAAAGTATTACCTCACGGTCGCGTACCCATACCCCAACTCGCCACAGCATATCGGGCATGCGCGGACTTACGCGCTTGCAGACGTGCACGCCAGATACATGCGGATGAAAGGCATGAACGTCCTTCTCCCGATGGCCTTCCACTACACCGGGACCCCGATCCTCGCCATGTCGAAGCGCGTAATCGCGGGCGACAAGGAGCTCTTGGAGATCTTCAGGGGGCTCTATGGGGTTCCTGAGGAGGTCCTGAAGACTTTTGACGATCCGGTTAATATCGCGAGATACTTCCATGAGGATATAAAGCTCGGCATGCAGGAGATGGGCTTCTCGATCGACTGGAGGCGCGAATTCACGACAATAGACCCGCACTACAGCAAGTTCATCGAGTGGCAGTTCCACCGCCTCAAGTTGAGAAACTACATCACGAGGGGGGCGCACCCTATAGGGTGGTGCCCTTCCTGCGGGAACCCCGTGGGGCAGCACGACACAAAGGGCGACATGGAGCCCGAGGTCGGCGAATTCACTGCGATAAAATTCACACTGGACGGCGCGTCCCTGCCGTGCGCGACGCTCAGGCCAGAGACGGTCTTCGGGGTAACGAACATCTGGCTCAACCCTGAGGCTGACTATGTCGAGGTCTCGGTAGGCGAGGAGAGGATGATAGTGAGCAAGGAGGCCGCCTCGAAGATGAAGGGTCAGATGAAGGGGCTTGTCGAGATAAGGCAGGTAAGTGGCTCGTCTCTCATAGGGAAGCGCGCTGAGAACCCCGCAAACGGGAAGATGGTGCCGATCCTGCCTGCTCCGTTCGTCGACCCGAAGAACGCAACAGGCGTCGTAATGTCCGTTCCGGCGCATGCCCCATATGACCTCCTCGCTCTCCGGGATCTGAAGTCGTCCCCAGCACACCTCTCAGCCTACGGAATTGGCGAGGAAGAGGTGAAGGGGATCGAGCCTATACCCGTCGTGAGCGTCGAGGGTTATTCAAGCGTCCCTGCCCAGGACGTAATCTCAAGAATGGGGATCAGAGACCAGATGGACCCAAGGGCAGAGGAGGCCACTAAGGAGCTTTACCAGAAGGAGTTCCACACCGCCAAGATGCTGCCCGGGAGCGGCAGGTACGCTGGGATGCCCGTGAGCGTCGCTAAGGAGGAGGTCAAGAGGGATCTCATTGCAGCGAAGAAGGCATTCCCGTTCTACGAGGTCCTGAACGGCCCTATCTACTGCAGGTGTGGGAGCGAGGTCTCCGTGAACCTCTTGGGCGACCAGTGGTTCATAAACTATGGAGACGAAGGCTGGAAGGACCTCGTGAGAACCCACCTCAAGGAGATGTCGCTCCTCCCAGAGGACCTTAGGTGCGAGTTCATTAATGTCGTCGAGTGGCTGAAGGAAAAGGCATGCGCCAGGAGATCCGGCCTCGGGACAAGGCTGCCGTGGGACCCAGAGTGGATAATCGAGAGCCTCTCGGACTCCACGATCTACATGGCTTATTACACCATCGCAAGGGTCATTCACGAGAGCAGGATAGACGCGTCGCAGCTCACCCACGTGTTCTTCGACTACGTCTTCTTGGGCGAGGGCGACCCGGCCTCATTCGGTGGAGCGCGCGAAGCTGCGGAATCTATGAGGAAGGAGTTCACGTACTTCTACCCGCTTGACAGCCGCCATTCCGGGAGGGACCTCGTGCCCAACCACCTGACATTCTTCATATTCAACCACCTGGCAGTCTTCCCTAAGGAGTTCTGGCCTAGGCAGATAGCCGTCAATGGGAGCGTCTTGATGGACGGGAAGAAGATGTCGAAATCGCTCGGCAACATAATACCGCTCAGGAAGGCGATAAGGATCTACGGGGCTGATACGTTGAGGGTGTCGATACTATCTGCCTCAGAGCTCCTCCAGGACGCGGACTTTAGCGACTCGCTCGCCAAGAGTATAAGATCCAAGCTCCAGGAGTTCTATGCGCTTGCTATCACATACGCTGACGCCCCTCCCCTCCCGTCAGGGGGACTGGATCCTCTCGATCGGTGGCTCCTCTCGAGGCTCCAGCGCGTTATAGGGCAGGCGTCTTGCGCAATGGATAGCCTGAGGGTCAGGGAAGCGATCCAGGCAATCTTCTTCACCCTCCAGCAGGACTTGGGCTGGTACGTGCGTCGCAGGGCTGATTGCTGCGGGGACCCGAGGGTCCGCAGCGTCGTAAGGCACGTAATACTCCACATGATCAGGATGATGGCGCCATTCGCACCGCACATCTGCGAGGAGCTTTGGGAGAGGTTTGGTGAGCGTGGCTTCGTCTCAACCTCGCCTTATCCCGCACCAGACCCCGCGCTCTTGGACGACGGCGCCGAGGTCGCCGAGGGGCTGGTGAAGGGCGTCCTCTCAGACACTGCGGAGATACTGAAGGTCACTTCCATCGCCCCCGAGAGGATCATCTACTACACTGCCCCGCCATGGAAATGGGATGCGTACCTGAAGGTGATACAGCTCCTCGAGGGGGGAACGGATCCAAAGCAGCTCATAAGGGAGACTATGAAGGACGCCGCAATAAGGAACCACGGGGCCGAGGCTGCAAAGTTCATTAGCTCGGTCTCACAGTGCGCTGTGACGATGCAGAAGGAGGAGAGGCGCCGGATCCTGGCAACTAAGGGCTTGGACGAGCTCAAAACACTGAATGAGGCTGCCCAGTTCCTCTCGAAGGCATTCAGGTGCAGGGTGGAAATCTACCCTGGAGAGGCGCCACCTTATGACCCCAAGAGGAAATCCGGCCAGGCGATGCCCCTCAGGCCAGCCATCTATGTCGAGGGTCAGCAATGCTCCCCCTGAGCAGGGAAGCCATCGAAGAAGCCCGTTACCTCCTCGAAAGAGGGTACGCCCGCCCATCGGTTGTCAGGTTCGTCGGTGACAAACACGTACTCAACAAGAGCCAGCGGCTCCTCCTCTACAGGTGCGTCTACCCTCCGCAAGCATCGAAAACCCACCTCTGCAAGGCAGTTAGCCCGGAATGCGTGCATGGCAACCCGCTTACAATTGACGGCTACAACGTCCTCCTGACACTGAGCTCCGCGATCGAGGGCAGGCCAATATACCTTTGTGACGATGGCTTCGTTCGGGACATCTCCGCTCGAAAAAGATCGCTCTCTCCAACCAGGCTCTCAGCGTGCCTAGACCCGATAATACGTGCCCTGGAGCAGCTGACGCCCTCCCGCGTCACATTCATCTACGACAAGCAGGTGAGCAGGAGCGGCGAGCTCGCCAGCAAGACGGTCAAAGCCTTCGGGGCAACTCGGATCCAGATCGCGGCCAGGACATCTGGCAAAGCTGATTCCGAAGCCCTCAACAGTGGCGAGATACTCGCCACCAGCGACTCAGTGATGATAGAGAAGGCAAGCCGCGTCTTCGACCTCGCTGGGCACATTATAATAAGGCACCTTGGGCTAACCCCGACAAAAATATAAATAATACACAGGCTATCAGCTCTGTTGATGGGTTCGTGGCGCAGACTGGACAGCGCGGCGGCCTCCTAAGTCGTAGGTCGGGGGTTCGAATCCCCCCGAACCCGCCACCGACAAACGAAGGGCAATTCTGGACAATTCTATATCGGGCCTGCCTGAACTATCGCACTCATCAATCCATTGGACGCTGAGGTCCGACACGACCAAACTTGGTTTTTACAATGAGAAAAATGGGTATCTAGCTACCCCTTCCTTCTCATTGCTAGGACAACGATCAGCAGCATTATGATTGCGAAGATGATTATGCCCAAAAGTATGATGAATGATCCCTCGAAGATGCCCCCTTCGTGGCTTACCAGCCTTACCATTATTGATCGTGTAGCCTCAGTGTTTCCAGCTCTGTCCGTGCTGTAATACTGTACCATGTATTCGCCAGG